>PBBH01000010.1 GCA_002716525.1 Fidelibacterota bacterium
AGGACTTTTTCTAATGGGTCGAATTGATTTTTTTGATGAAAATATGAATTTTACTGAGGATGCAATTCGCCGTACCACTTTTGGACTGAATTACGTACCTTTGCCCTTTGTAGATATTAAATTCCAAATCAGATCTTCGCAATTAACGCAAGGAAAGCAGTCAAAAGGCTTGGAATTTTTATCTCAATTACATTTATGGTTTTAGGAGGTTAGCCGTGAAAAAAACAATCATCATTTTCGGATTGCTGGTTGGATTTTTAATTGCTCAAAAATCCGATTTAAAAAATGTAAAAGTATTGCCCTATAAAACAAAGCGAGAATTGGTTAAATACATGAAATCAGTTGTAGCACCCGAATTAGGTGTTAAATGTAATTTCTGTCATAACATGACCGATTATTCCAGCGATGAAAAGGATCATAAAAAGGTAGCTCGCCAAATGATGGTCATGGTACAAAATGCCAACAAAACTATGAATAATTTAAATTTTCATGAAATTTCCTGCTGGGTATGTCACAAGGGTAATGAACATCCTGATCACCCACCTGAGAAGAAATAGACTTTGTGATGAAGCATACCAAATTATTTTTTCTATTAATGCTTTTTTTGGGGTTGACCAGTTGTACGTTGCGCCAATCTGCACCAGCGCCGGAAAGTATTGAAATTCCTATCGAAAAAGAAATGATCCGACCTTCATTATCCTCCAGACCAGCATCACCGCGGCCGACATTAGTGCTCCAATCTTTACCGGAAGGATGGAACGTAGATCGACATCCGGTAGCCAAGTGGGGCATGAGTCTACCCAACGTTATGTCCAATGTAATTGATTCTGCGCAAACGGTGGAATACTGGGAAGAAGTTATTGATGTACCAACGGGATATAAACTAACCCTCAAACGCTCAAAAGTTTTATTCCAGATCATCACCCGCCTGACAATTGAAACCGTAGAACTGCATTTTGTCAATGTAGATCACGTATATAGCCCGACCAATCATGAGCCTTCTCATTATATCATGCATGGTGTGGTGCGAACCGTTGAGCTAAAGCCAACCGGTTTTCCTCAGCTCACAGCTGATGACGTGATCAAATATAAATTTCTCATGGAATATGGTACGCCGAAGGAATTTTCTGATGGTTTTCATCATTATCAAAATGAACAAACTGTTTTGAAGGTAAGAGAATTAGACAAGAGTCATGTCCAGATTCAAATGACCAGCACTCTGGTTGATCAAAAGTTGCAAACCGCTATTAATGATATGTATTCAGAAGAAGGAATTGAATACCAAAAGAAACTTCTCCTGAGAAGCATCGATATTTAATTCGGACCTTTTAATGAAATTGCGGGGATCCCTTTTTCTGCTGCCAATCCTGGGTTTTTGTCAGACACTTATGGTTTCTGAAATCACCCATAGAGGTAATACACTTACCAAAAATTATATCATAACGCGAGAGATCCAGCATCCATTGGATGTACCTTTAGACAGTTCGCTTGCAGAGGAAGACCTTTATCGTCTCGTTAACCTTGGCATCTTTGCGGAGGTAAAATGGCGTGCTATCCCACTTGAGAATATGACAGTTCGATTAGAATATGAGATTATGGAAAACAACAAATTCTTTGGAGGTAGGTTTATTGGTGGACCTTCACCCGCATATGATGAAGAAACAGGATGGTCCTATGGAGCGGGTGGTGGATTTAAAAATTTTCGAGGTCGAAATGAACAAATAGGGGGTGGATTTGCGGTTGGAGGTCGAAATACATTTGCCATTTCTTATTTTAATCCCTGGATTACAGGTGATCATGTATCTTTGAAACTGTCTTTGGCCAAATTGGATTTTCAGCATCCATATTTGCCTTATGATATAAAAATCAAATCAATAGAAATGAATGTGGGCCGATTCTTTGGCTATGAACGAAAAATGTCAATCGGGTTTGAACTTGAAGACATGGACTTTTTGAGTGATTCCATCGTATTAAATTACCAGTATTTCGCACCTCAGGGATATTTTCATTATGATACGCGTGATTTATATGCGAATCCCACAAAAGGCATATTGATTAAACAAGCCTTCCGAGGTAGAATTAATCTAAAGGGTGATATCAAAAACAATTATGTATGGTTACAATCTTTTAGCGTATATAAACGATTAAATAAATTGGATAACCCAAAGCCATTGGTAATTGCTCTGGGCATAAAAACACAATCGAATTTTGGTGACAAAGATCAGAACTTCTTAGCTGCAATGGGCGAAGCTGGATCGGTGCGTGGTTGGCGTTACCCAAGGCATTTAAATTATAATGATCCAAATCAAATCTATCGCTTTGGATTCCATAATCTAAAATCAACAGTGGAACTACGAAAGGTGGTTGTTCCCCGCTTTCCATTACAGGATCTATATGAATTTGGTATAACTGTGGGCACATTCATAGACTGGGGTGTTACAAGTCAAATGGAATTTAGTGATATGTTTGGTATGCGCCCTGTTATTGGTACAGGGATCACAGTTCAACTGCAGATGCCCTTTGTTTCAGTTCTTCGCTTAGACTACGGTTATGGATTTTATGATGGAAAGCAGATAGATCGTGCTTTCCATTTAGCCGTCGGGCACCAGATCTAATTATTTTTTCTGAAAGATCATCGCTTTTTCAAAGCGATTTTCTTTACCACTCCTTAGTCGTTGAATATTGCTACGGTGTGTAAAGATAATAAACCACGGGATCAGTAGACTAAAGATCATTAAAGATAATGAGGCTGGTTCCATACCTAAAAATGGTGGGAGCAAAAATAAGAAAATTGGAAGCGATGATGATGCCAGGATAGATGCTAAAGATACATACCCGGTGAGGATTATAGTCAGTACAGCTACACTCAAACAAAATGGAAAAACAGTTGGGAAAAGAGCGAGTGCCATTCCTACCAATGTCGCCACACCTTTTCCACCTTTAAATTTGGCGAAAATGGTATAGGTGTGCCCCAACACAGCAGAAAATCCACACAAGATCTGTAGAACCCCCAGATCGGGAATTTGCTGGGTATGAAAAAATGTAGGTGCAAATATAGCTGAAGGCAGCCAGCCTTTTAATACATCCACAATAATCACAACCAAAGCAGGTTTCCAACCGATGGCACGAAAAACATTTGTAGCACCAGCATTTCCGCTGCCATGTTCGCGGATGTCAATGCTGCGGGTAACACGCCCTATAATAATACTGGTTGGTGTTGAACCTGCCAAGTAACTGGCAAGCAATAAAATAATCAAGAAGGTGAATTCACTCATGAGCTTAGGTTATCATCCAATGTTTATATTGCAAAGAATAAACCGCCCGGACCTGAGTGGATGCCCAATGCGAATGGATGGCCATTTTAGTTGTCAGACTGAGGAAGTTTACCGCTCAGCGATTTTCCGGGATCTAAAATACCACCTGAAATGATGGCTTTTAATCCATCTTCAACTGAAATATCTGGATGGATAACATCTTTTTTGGGTGTAATAATAAAAACTCCGGAAGTGGGATTTGGAGTTGTCGGTACAAATACATGATAAAATTCTTCTCCATGCTCATTTTGCGACTGGTTGGTGACAAAGCACATGGTCCATAACCCTTCGCGGGGATATGGAATATAAATAACCTGCTGAAATGATTTAACAGCTGAACCGGAAAAAGCACTGGTGATCTGTTTAATTGTATGATAGATCGTATTTACAATTGGTAGTTTTGCTAGTAAGCGTTCTCCCCAATTAAATAAAGTCCGACCCAAAACATTAGTAACTAGTATACCAAGGAAAAAAATAAAAATCAGCGTTAAGATNATTCCAAGTCCTGGTATGGCAATTCCGAANCTTTTTAAAAATGGTGNAGCTAGNCCATCNAGGAANGAAAATAGAAATNTGAGNATCCAGAANGTAACNGCGATNGGTACNATCGCCAGAAGTCCTGCAAAAATCCTGCNTTTAATTGATTGCCACATNATGTTTTANATTAGTTTTGCTGGAAATAAAGAATNCAATTTAAAAGGCGCCTTCCAGGTTCAGAAGNTAATTTTTTATTTTGAGTCCACCNCCATATCCACCTAATCTGCCNCCTGTTGCTAAAACACGGTGACATGGNATAACAATNGGAAGNGGATTTTTTGCNTTNGCTGATCCGGCCGCGCGAACAGCTTTTGGTCTTCCGGCTCGCTTAGCNACCTCTTNATANGAAATCGTCTTACCNTAGGGAATTTTCTTGACAGTCATGAGTACTTTTTGATAGAAAGGNGGCATGGCCANATCCAAATTGATNGTAAAAGACCGCCGATTNCCAGAAAAATATTCATTCAATTGNTCAACCGTACTAGATAATGCTTTGTCNTCACGCAATATTTTTTTGCCAGGATATTTTTTATTGATAATAAATTCAAATTGCGGGATTTGATATTCAAATATAATGTGGGTCAAACCTTTATTTGATTGNGCAACTAGTAATTTNCCTATGGNTGAATTATTAATTGTATACTGTATCATATNTTAATTTACAGAGAAAAATCAGAATCAGTCTTCCGGTAACGGGTTCAATTTTTTCTTGATGTGGGTTTTACGATTCTTAGGATTATAATTAATCAGAAATCCACCAAGTATAATCAGCCCGGCACCAATAATGGTAATTACAGGCAACTTCTCATCAAGNAGTAGCCAGCCCATGATAATAGCGATTACCGGAGGNAAGAAAGCCACATAACTTATTTGGCTGACACGCATATAGGTAAAAAGCCAAATATAAATTCCCCACGTCACAACAGTGCCTGGAACGGTAAGAAAAAATAGGGCAAAAAGATTCATTCCATCGAGGGGCATTTTTTGTCCAGTTTCNAGCATTAGGGAAGCGGCCATCATGATTAAACCGGAACTGGTCATCCCAACAGCATTGAGGTGGAATGGATTGATTTTAGCAGCATGCATTTTTAAATACACATTGGGCCATGCCGCCAAAATGATAGAAAGTAGCATGGCTGAAATGCCATAGANTATATANCTGCCACCTAAAGATCCNCCTTCGTAAAGTAGAAGNATTGTCCCNATTAAACCTATCGCAATACTTACAAATTTTTTGATAGATATTTTTTCATCAGGTAAATAATAATGTGCCATGACAGCCACACACAATGGGAAAAGGCTCCAAAGAATGGACCCCAGATTTGAGTAAATATATTTTAATCCCCAATAAGTCAGGATGTAGCATAAAGAATAGTTGAAAAATGTAATGAGTAGATAAACGATTTTTACTTCGGGAGTGAAATGTACACGATCTTTCCTGAAATAATAAANTCCCCAAAAAATGATTCCAGCTATAAGAAATCGGATTGATAGACCCCATAAGAGAGGCATTTCTATTAAACTAACTTTCAGGAAATACCAGCTCATCCCCCAGAAAATGCTCATGAGTGCGTAAAGTATATAAATCTTTGTTTTCATTAGAATACCTGAAGAAAATATAATGTAATGCGGAATGTGTTTTATGGATAAANAATGGTGAATTCAAATCTTTCTTCTATTGGGGGCTTTCATTTTTTCCGATAACTTTCCTGCCGATTAATTTTAAAGGAAAATATGATTCAGGTTCAAAATCTCTCCAAAGATTTTTCGCTCAACAAGAAACAGCGTAAGGAACTAGGAGATGAATATAAAAATACTAAAATNCTGCGTGCTGTAGATAATATCAGTTTTGAATGTCAACCGGGGAGAATATTTGGCTTACTTGGACCGAATGGCGCAGGGAAAACCACAACTTTACGGATGGTAGCCACAATGTTAAAACCAACGAGCGGCTCTATTTCTGTATCAGGATTTGATTCTGTCTCACAGGGTCAAAATGTTAGGGAACAAATTGGATTTATGACAGGTCAAACAGCACTTTATGACCGTCTAACGCCTACTGAAATTGTGAAATATATTGCTGATCTTCATGGGATGGAAAAAAGCGCATTCCAAAAACGAAAGGATCATCTATTCCAAATATTAGATATGCACAGTTTTGCTGACCGTCGTATATCAAGGTTGAGTACAGGGATGAAACAGAAGACCTCTATCGCGCGAACGATTATTCATGATCCGCAAGTTATGATATTTGATGAACCCACTTCCGGCTTGGATGTAATGACATCAAGGGCTATCATGGATTTGATACGTTCCTGTCGTGAAGAGGGTAAGACCGTGATTTTTTCTACCCATCGTATGGGAGAAGTCAATCAGGTTTGCGATGATATATCAATCATTTATAATGGGCGCCTCTTTTATAATAATACATTGGATCAATTTAAGGCTGAAATGACACAGGCGACTTTTGAAGATGAATTTATATATCGAGTGGGGGAGGCCTAAGTTGAAATTTCTCATAATTGCCCGGAAAGAAATCATCGATATCACGCGTGATAGACGAACAATCATCATGATGATTGTAGTCCCGCTATTTTTAATNCCAGTTCTTATTGGNACGATTACTAAAATCTCATTTTCTCAGGCTAAAAAGGCCAGCGAGAAACACTTAAAAGTGCGATTTTTTGGTCAGGAATTTGCGCCAGATTTATTTCAAGCATTTATCAATATGGATAAGGTGACCATGCTNAATCAAATCCCGGAAGACAGTGTTGANAGCTANATCCAAAATGAATACCTAGATGCTGCCATTTATATTGATTCAGATTATCAGTTCCAAATTGATCAAAATGGTCAAGCGAAAATTAACATTCACTTTAAAGGTACGGATTCATTCGGGATTACAAAGGATCGGATAAATGGTGTTTTAAAAGGATTCGAAAATCAAATAGTAACTAAAAGAATGAACCGCTTAAATCTTAAACCGGAAGTAGTAAAAGCATACAATTTGACCTATAAAGATGTTGCTTCTAAACAGGAAAAATTTGGTAAGATCGCTGGAGGATGGTTTCCATATGTATTCATTATCTTTGGATTTATGGGGGCCATGTACCCGGCTATTGATTTAGGCGCCGGAGAAAAAGAAAGAGGTACACTGGAAACTATTCTTTCATCACCAGCTAGCCGTCTGGATATTGTTTTGGGCAAATTCTTAGTGGTGATGTTAGCTGCAGTTTTAACCGCCTTTATTGCTCTAGCCGGGATGGCTATAGGAATTCAAAGAATTCCTGAAATCCCACCGGAGATATTGGTTATTATTAATGAAGTTCTGAGCCCAAAAACCATTGGATTGATTATGACACTAGTACTTCCTGTGGCTGCTTTTTTCAGTGCNGTNCTTTTGGGTTTATCTGTCTATGCAAAATCCTTCAAGGAAGCACAAAGTATCATGGCGCCATTGAATATTGTTATTATTTTTCCTGCAGTGATAGGCACCTTGCCGGGGATAGAGTTAAATACTATTACTGCGTTAATTCCCGTATTAAATGTGTCTTTGGCATCTAAAGATATTATCGCTGGTGTGATGGATCCATTTCTTATGACTGAAGTATATGCATCTTTGTTTGGCTTGGCGGGGCTGGCAATTTTTTGGTGTGTCAAATGGTTTAATAGGGAAAGCACCATTTTTAGGAATTAAATGTGTTCTAAAAACAATTTTTGTTAAAATAAGAAATAATAAAAAAGCCCCCAAATGTGGGGGCTTTTATTTATGATTAATTTTATTAAGATTTATTTAATAGCGTTCTCATGGAGTTGAACCACAATTGGACTGGCAATATAAATTGATGAATAAGTCCCTACAATAACACCAATGATCATGGCCAGGGCAAAATTGTGGATGACCTCACCGCCAAATAGCCAAAGTATAAATATTACAACAAATGTTGTGAGAGATGTGACAACAGTTCGGGAAAGGGAATCATTAATACTTCGATTTACAACTCCATGATATGCTTCCCGTTTGGAAGTTTTTGCATTTTCACGAATACGGTCAAAGATAACAATTGTATCGTTGAGCGAATAACCAACGATAGTAAGAAATGCCGCAATAATGGGTAAACTGATTTCATACCCCAGAAGTGAAAAAAGCCCTAATGTTATTAATACGTCATGTACCAAAGCAGCGATGGCACCTAATGCGAATATAAATTCAAACCGAATGGAAATATACAGAAGAATTAACCCTAGGGCGGATATGATAGCCATGACTGCTTTTCCACTTAATTCTGAACCTATTTTTGGGCTAACCGTTCCCTTCCCTAAAATAAAATCCGTTTTACTTTCAGGTACTTTTTCAGGAAATGCACTATAAAGATGATCAACAATTTTTTGGGCAAAATTTTGCGGTGCGCCCTCAATGTGTGGTACACGAATTAATATGGCGCTAGGACCACCAAAATGCTTGATCTCTTCGCGACTAAAATCAAATGATTGTCCGTCGATATTTACATTCCCCATGGCAGTACGCACAGTGGTTACATCCATGGCTTCTGTATATTGAACGGAGACCAAAGTACCGCCTTTAAAGTCAATACTTAGTTTAGGTCCGCCATTGATCACCAGGGAAATTATGCCGNCCAGAATCACAAATGCAGAAAGTATGAAGGAAACCTTTCTCTGTCGTATAAAATCGATATTGGTTTCTTGTATAATTCTCATATACTCAACTTGCTTAAGTTTTTGCGATTGGTAAGAAGGTTAAAGATAGTACGGGTTACAAAAATAGCAGTAAACATGGATATTAGTATTCCCCAAAAAAGTACTGTCGCGAATCCACGAATAGGACCCGTACCAAACTGCCACAAGACCAGTGCTGCAATCAAAGTTGTTACGTTAGCATCGATAATAGCAGTTAGCGCACGGTCATAACCGCCGTCAACTGCAGAACGCGGTGTTTTACCTTTGCGCAATTCTTCTCGAATACGTTCAAAGATAATAACATTTGAGTCGATGGACATACCTACAGTTAAAATCAACCCTGCAATTCCTGGAAGCGTGAGTGTTGCCTGTAGAGAAGCGAGGACAGCCAAAACAAGAACGATATTCCAAATCAACGCAAAATCAGCAATCAATCCTGAACCTTTGTAATAAATCAACATAAATATCAGAACTAGGCCCAGACCAATGAGTACTGATTGTGTACCACGGCGTATGGAATCAGCACCGAGTGAAGGACCAACAACCCTTTCCTCAATAATGTCCACTGGTGCCGGCAGTGCACCTGCTCTAAGAACAATGGCGATATCCTTTGCTTCATTGATATTGGCAAAGCCTTCAATTAAGGTTCCGCCACCTGAAATTTTTTCCCGAATATTAGGTGCCATATGCACTTTTTTATCTAAAACGATAGCAACCTGACGGCCTACATTGGATCCAGTAACAATCGACCATTTACGGGCGCCGTCAGAGTTCATTGTCAGGTTAACAATAGATTGGCCGGCAGAGGTAGATCCCTGTGGACCTAAATTTGCTTTTGCTTCTTCAACTNCCCCGCCAGTGAGTTCTGCTTCGTCTTCAAGCAAATACAGACTATACATTTTTTCAATCGTACCATCCACAAGGGGATATTCTTCTACTTTGTGACTAAACATGAAAGTACCGCCAACAGCAGCCAGTTTTTCCCGAACCTCTGGCCGCTCTAAAATCTTTTTAACTGCATAAACATTCTTTTCAGGAATACCAATCGCTTGTCCAAGGTTTCTCAGCATAGAAGAGAAAGGACGCTCAGCGAACATGTCTTCATCAACAACTGCGGAGTCAGATGAAGCGCCCAATTCTTCTGTCTCACCGAANAATTCACTAACGGATACAGTTTGATCATTACTTTCTTTTGTTTCTTCTGCCTCTTCAACTGATGCAGATTCTATAACATCTGCAATGGTTTCATCCCCTTTCAGAGCCTGATCAATTTTAACCAGAATCTCATTGGTAGTATTTACATCTTTTACAATGAAGAATTCCAATAGTGCAGTGCTTTCCAAAAGGGAACGTGCTCTTTCAGAATCCTGAACGCCTGCTAGTTCGACAATAATGCGATGGCTGCCCTGTTTTTGAATTGTTGGTTCTGCGACACCGAATTGGTCTACACGGTTTTGAAGAATTTCCAAAACACGATTGATTGCGTCTTCCGATTCTTCTCCAAGTGCGGTAAGGATATCCTCATTACTGGAACCATAATCATAGTAGTAACGTGATAACTTGAGATTGTTATCATTGGAGGCTGACNAGAATAAAGTGAAAAAATCAGCTTCCGGTATTCTGGTCAGTTGGTCNCTTATGGTAGTGATTGATTGGTTGAATTTATTATCTTTATTTATTGCAAGGGTTTCCATCAGGGTTGGCAGGTCTACTTCAAGGACGATATACATTCCACCCTTAAGATCCAGTCCCTGTTTGATGGTGCGTGATTCGATCTGCTCGAGTGTTCCTTCCTCCCGCATACTCTCCTTTTCAGCATCGGATAGGCCCTGGTACCTAATGGTTGGCCAAATGGCCCATATTGCCCATGTGAGAGTGAGACCAATAAGCAATAATCTGGGTGTTAGTTTACTGTTCATAAAATGTTATAATTATAGCCTTAAAAAAGCCGGGGAATATACCTTTCTACCCTTCTGGAGAGCAATGGATATCCTATTTATATTAGATATAACTAATATAACGATAGAATCACTGTTGAAAACGATACCACAAATTAGTTTATTTTTGAAGAGTCCGTCTCGGATTTTGCTTTCGAAAGAAATTGAACAAATTCAGTTCCACCAGTTCCCGTGGNGGCTTTTTCATCATTAGCCTGTTTTGAAATATAGGTTATAGCCATTTCTAAATGCTTTTGGCGGAAGGTATTTAATAGTGAAACACATGAGTTGAAGGTATTTGATAGGAGGGTATCATTGATTTTCTCTACATATTTAGATATGGATGGAGCCGCGTCAAGTTGACTTAGAAAAGTACGATGATTGGCCGGCATATATTTTCGCATTTCTGATAGAAATGGGCCAGAGTCCTGACTTTTGTGTTGAATCCCAAGGCCAGAATCGATAGCCTGAAGCAGCGAACTTTGAGCCGCACTTCCACCAATAAAGATCTTTGGTTTGGTATCGATACCTTTATAAATAACACCCTTTGGCTCCCATCCGGTTAAAAATGGACGAATGCGTTCAAAAAATAATTTAGGTTCACAATGTTCATACATACGTTTCAAGGCAACCAGCATCTTTTCAATTGCAGTTGATAGCCTTACCAGATGTTTATGCAGCAATTCAGAATTATCAGTTTCAATAGCATCGATAGCAGCTATGAGTATTTTTGGTACTTCGCCACCGGCAGACTCCACTCCTGCAGTTGACAGAAAAAACCAATCCTCATCTTTGCCGCCTAAAAAGTTTTGTAGTGTATTTAAATTTTCTGGAATTAGAGGNCGTCTCGTATCAATTCGTTTCCAATTATTTAGGACGATGGATGCGTGACTTGAGATGGGTTGACGACCTAATCGATGTGCCACTTTCCAAAGAGCAACAGCTAGATTGGATGGAATGGATTTTTTAATTTTCTCTCCCCAATTAACGTAAGCATTAGCAAACATCGATAAAAGCATCATGGCTCGTTCTAATTCAGGTCCTTCATTTAATTGATTAGAATCAAGCATGGGTAAGTTTCGAAGGGAAATGCGGAATTTTCCATCTGCAAGTAATAGAGGCATAGCTGCACCAAGCTCATCCCAGGCTTTNAATTCTTGTGGAAGATTAGTTATCGGGTCAGGATTTGGGAGAAATCCTCGTTTTGGATCTATATCATAATCAGCAAGGTTCAATTCAGGATATTACCCCNAAGTCTAGCCCTACTTTTGTGAAAGCGGCTATGGCACAATCCAAATGTTCTTTTTCCATTCCTGCGGAAATTTGAACGCGAATTCGTGCTTCTCCTTTTGGTACCACGGGATAGAAAAAACCAATTACATAAATGTTTTCATCCAAAAGAGTTGTAGCCATTTTTTGAGCCAGCACTGCATCATAAAGCATAATTGGGACAATAGGGTGTGAACCTTCTTTTATATCAAAACCGGTNGCAGCCATTTTTTCNCGNAAATAAATAGTATTTTTTTCTAGTTTGTCTCTTAAAGCGGTGGTGCCAGAAAGCATGTCAAAAACTTTAATGCCAGCTGCCACAATTGCCGGTGCCACCGTATTGGAAAAAATGTAGGGGCGTGAACGTTGGCGCAGTAAATCTATAATTTCCTTTCTGCCAGTGGTAAAACCTCCGGAAGCACCGCCAAGAGCCTTGCCTAAAGTGGAGGTCCAAACATCAACTTTATCCATAACACCTCTATGTTCAGCTGAACCACGTCCGGTTTTACCAATAAAACCGGTGGCATGAGAATCATCCACCATCAGCATAGCATCATATTTTTCGGCTAATACTGTGATCTCATCTAGTTTAGCGATATAGCCATCCATGGAAAAAACACCATCGGTAGCAATGAGTCTCAAACGAGCATTTTGAGCTTCCTTTAGTTTTGTTTCAAGGTCAGACATATCGGAATTAGCATAACGGTATCGCTGTGCTTTACAAAGTCTTATTCCATCAATGATAGAAGCATGGTTCAATGCATCAGAGATTACCGCATCTTCAGAAGTCAATAAGGTTTCAAACAATCCTCCATTGGCATCGAAACAAGATGTATATAAGATAGAATCATCTGTACCAAAAAATTGTGAAATCTTAGATTCTAAGTTTTTGTGAAGGTCTTGAGTCCCGCAGATAAATCGTACGGAAGCCATACCAAATCCGTGATTGTCTAGTGCGTCTTTGGCCGCAGAGATCACGTCCGGATTGTCGGCTAGACCAAGATAATTATTTGCGCAAAAGTTTAGAACTTGGCCGCCTTCTTTGGTGGAAATACCCACATTTTGGGGCGTTGTAATGGTTCGTTCTTTCTTGTATAACCCCTCTGCTTCTATTTGAGAAAGAGTATCTTTATAAATTTGTTTTGAATCACTCATTTACGCATTCCATTCCATTACAATTTTGCCACAATTGCCTGATTCCATGATCTCAAATCCTTTCTGGAAATCATCTATGGGGATCTTATGGGTGAGTACATCAGAAATATCCAAACCGCCTCGTAGCATCTGAGTCATTTTATACCATGTTTCATACATCTCTCGACCGTAGATCCCCTTAACATGGAGGCCTTTAAATATGATGTNATCCCAATTAATCTGAGTGGATTTTGGCAAAAGNCCTAGNAGGGCAATANGCCCCCCATGGTACATATGTTCAAGCATATCTTTAAAAGCAGANGGNTTTCCTGATACCTCTAATCCTACATCAAAGCCATTGACCATATTCAATTCATCNAAAGANTCCCGAATATTTTCTTTGGAGATATTNATCGTTTTCGTNGCNCCNAANTTTTTCGCAAGNTTCAGNCGGTATTCATTCACATCGGTAATCACCACATTTCTTGCACCAACAAATTTGCAGATGGCAGTGGCCATAATTCCAATAGGTCCTGCACCGGTAATCAGAACATCTTCTCCAACCATTTCATAAGATAGGGCAGTGTGTATCGCGTTTCCNAATGGATCAAANAATGCGGCNATCNCAGAGGGNATATCATCATGGATTGGCCAAACATTGGATTCAGGGATAACAAGATATTCTGCAAAAGCACCTGCACGTTGAATCCCTACCCCAATAGTCTTGTGACAAAGGTGACGTTTCCCAGCACGGCAGTTTCGACAATATCCGCAAGTAATGTGTCCCTCTCCAGAAACGCGGTCTCCTGGTTTATAATGGGTAACACCTGGACCGATCTCTTCTANAATTCCTACAAATTCATGGCCAGTAACTAATGGCAGTTCCAGAGTCCGTTGGGCCCATTCATTCCATTTATATATATGCAAATCTGTCCCGCAAATAGCTGTATGGGAAATTTTTATTTTAACGTCGTTGGTACCGCATTCCGGAANAGGAACATCTTCGATCCAAATTCCCTGTTCTGGTGATTTTTTTACTAGTGCTTTCATAAAAACTTTTTGTTGTTCAAATGATGTATTGATTGAAAGAAAAAATTTAATGGGTTATACTTCCTATACCCAAAGGAATAAACCAAGTAATAAAAGGAGCTATATTGCGAACCAATATTCAATTTTTATGGATTAATATTATTGGAGGAATTGCTGTTTTAGGGGGCTATCTCTATGCATTATTGAATCACCCCAATACCGGTAATGATTTGTGGGGCGGTATCCCACAGAATTGGAGAGCCTGGATTGTTACCTCTATGTTTATAGCGGCTTTTGGGTACATTATTGCTATGTATTATTTTATTTATAGGGACGGGTTGGATGTGAAATTTTTTTGGGGNAAAACNGAAGCTTCANTTATGGTAATAATTCTAGTACTTTTCTTTGTTTCAGCATCGATGTGGATTCATTCTACTTTNNCNTACCTTGAAATGCCTGCTGCTGGTACCTGGAACCTGATACAGTTTGAACTCAGGGTAACAGCAATTTCTATTCTTTTAATCACGATCGGTTTAGCAAGCGCTAGTGATGTGATCAATCCTGAGCTCCATCGCTGGTCGGTAATTGGACTTTCTTTTATATCATTCCATTGTCTTATTTTGGATGCAATATTGTGGACGATTAAATTTCCAAACCTACATAACTAATTATGAATAGAATACTACCTCTCTGTTTACTTACTACCATCTTACTTACTGCTCAGCAAAAAGATTATGGGATAATTAATGCCAACCTCATTGATGGGTATAGTCCGAAGCTTCAATCTAATATGACTGTTTTAGTCTCCAATGGGAAAATTGTATCCATTAAAAAACAAGGGAAAGTATCAGCAAACTATCAAATCATTGATTTGAATGGTATGGTGTTACTACCAGGTTTTATCGATGCACATACCCATATCCGTTCCTTGGATGCTGCTAGGCGTGCTATGGAGTCAGGTGTGACCACGGCCAGAAGTGCAAGTACGCCTAATTATCAAGATGTAGCGATCCGTGAAATGGTTAAGGCTTCACAATTTATTGGCCCTGATATTGTTGCTGCTGGTGTATTTGTGACACCCAANTTAGGTGAGACAATTCTCGCTGATCCACGCTTAGGTGCGCTTAAAGATGGGATTCATTCGGAAAACGCGCTAAGAACAATTGTCCGTGTCAATGCGGACCATGGTGTTGATTTTATCAAAACGAGAGGTACTGAACGGGCAGGACTTCCCCATACAGATCCGCGGAAGCAAACATATACAGAAGCACAACTAAAGATAATTGTAGATGAGGCAAAAAAATACGATATCCCTGTTATGGCCCATGCCCATGGAGATGAAGGAGGTTATGCTGCCATAAAAGCAGGAGTAAGAAGTATCGAGCACGGGACCTATCTCAGCGAGAAATCATTAAAACTGATGAAAAAAATGGGCACATATCTTGTTCCAACATTTACAACAGTTGTTGATCTAACTGAACCAGGCGGGGATTATGATAACCCGATCTTATTTATTCGAGGACAGCATATGCTGCCTGCTTTAGAAAATACGGTAACAATGGCCTACGANTTAGGAATTAAAATTGTCACAGGTGCGGATACGGGATATGGGCCAAATAGTACTACGCGTGTTGGAATGGAAATCACCAATTTTGTGCGCTTAGGGATGAAACCCATGGATGCGATCCAATCAGCAACGATTGTTGGCGCAGAATTATTACAAATATCCAATAAGACAGGTACAGTTGAAGTGGGAAAAGAAGCGGATTTAATCGTCATCACAAAAAATCCTTTAGAAGATATTCGTACAATTCAAGATGTAGTTTTTGTTATGAGCAATGGTCAAATTGGACTTAATCGGCTCCCCTTTGGAAAAGATTAAAAGTGATGNTAACTAAATTATACCGAGTTTTCTTTATTGTATTTCTTTTATGTCAAGGTATGATACTTGGCGCCAAACCCTTAAAGATTTTTATTTCAGTGGATATGGAAGGTATTGGTGGTATCGGGACTAGTGAAATGACNCGTCATGGTGGAAAAGATTATAACGTTGGTCGACAGTTAATGACAGATGAAGTTAATGCAGTGGTGAAAGCCATATTTAAAAATGGTCCATCGGAAATTCTAGTCAACGATTCTCACGGTGATATGCAAAACCTTATTCATCAGCAATTAGATCCAAGAGTAGTATATATCCAAGGGAATAAAAAACCATTCGGAATGGTTCAAGGCTTGGATGACAGTTTTGATGCAGCAATTTTTTTAGGTTACCATGCTCGGGCTGGAACACCTAGGGGATTTTTAGCCCATACCGGATCTGGATCCGTAAAGGGTTTGTGGTTGAATGGGATTGAAGTTGGTGAAGGTGGATTAAATGCATTTTTTGCGGGTGAATTAAATGTGCCAGTCATTTTGGCAGCTGGTGATGATGTTTTCACAACACAGTTTGGTGAATTGGTCAACTGTGAATTGGTGGCGACCAAAACGGCTGAAACAGCACAGGTTGCCCGGCTGAAACATGGTGAATTGGTGCAAAGGGAATTATTTGCTGCAACCGAGCGTGCATTGAAAAAACTCAAAAAAATAAAACCATTAAAAAATAAAAATTCAATCCAAATAAAATTGAAATTTTCCAGTACGATCCAAGCAGAAGTATTACAGGCAATACCAGGAATGGATAGGGTGGATGGTTATACCGTAGGATACACGGCAAAAAATATGCAAGAAGCATATTCCTTGATACGATTGATGTATAAGTATGTGAAACCGTGATGATAGAATCGATCAAACTGCCTAGTCGTGNCAGTATTCNGTTCANAGTTTAGTAGCTTGTATTAAAGAGCATTTTAATAAATAAATTGGTTAGAAAGTCTCCTAAAAAAATTAATGACCAAACTTAAAAAGTCTCTCGGACTCTTTGATGGAATTTCCCTTCTGATAGGGATNACGATCGGTTCAGGAATTTTTGCTACACCTCAGGTTATTGCTGGTTACTTGGATTCTTTTTCAGTTATCATTGTGCTATGGGTTGGGGTAGCTATTTTTGTTTATGTTGGGTCACTGATTTATGCAGAATTGGGATGCCGCTTCCCAAATACCGGCGGTGAGTATATTTATATAGAAAAAGCATTTGGCCCCTTTTGGGGCTTTTTATTTGGGTGGGCTCAATTGTTCATAATTCGAACAAGCCCTGCAGCGGGTTTAAGTTTGATTTCGGCCAATTATATTGGCTATTTCATCCCAATGGACCAACTTGAAAAAATTTTAGTTGCCATTACGGTAATTATTATTTTTGGTGCCATTAATTATATTGGGGTTGAACGGGCTAGTTTTTACAATAAATTTTCTTCATCCACTAAGATTGGCGGACTTCTGCTATTTGCAGTCATAGGGCTAATCATAGTAAACGGTGATTTCACCAAATTATCAGAATCCGCACAAGCCACCGCTACGCTTGGGCCAATAGGTAATGTAGTAGCTGCACTCATGTTGGTGCTTTTNTCTTTTATTGGATGGGATCGGGTTGGATATGTGGCCGGTGAAATGAAAGAGCCAAAAAAAGTGATTCCCTTATCCATGCTTTATGGAATGCTCGTGATTGCCGTACTATATTTGAGTGCAAATCTATTATATCATACAGTGATGGGATTGGAAGGAATGCGATCGAGTACTATCGTAGCATCTGATACTGCTGTGGTTTTATTTGGCAATATGGGCGCTGGATTGATTTCCATTATGGTGATAATCTCTGCAACCGGTAGTATTAATGGAACCATGATGTCTGCGAGTCGTGTGTATTATGCCATGGCCCGGGATGGGCTTATGTTTAAATGGCTGGATCATATTCATCCAAAGTTTCAAACTCCAACTCATGCGATCATTGCCCATTGTATATGGGGGATTGTGCTTATCTTAGTACGACAGAACTTTGAGACAATTGTAAGCGGTATGGTGTTTGCAGTTCTTATTTTTTATGGTTTCACAACGGTTGCGTTTTTCAAATTTCGCAGCTCAGAGGCAGGAAACAAAGATGGATATCAATTACCTTACTATCAGATTTTAGGCACAATCTATTTGGTCGGTATTGTCAGCCTAATTTTACTAAGAGTTTTCTATGAAACGGATAAATCTGTTCAGGACTTAGCCTTTGTGCTCACAGGAATTCCAGTCTATTTTCTTTTTTTCAAAGAACGCTTGAATTCATAATTATATATTTAATTGGCTGAAAAATTGGAGGGTAAAATGAAACAATTATACATTTTTTCACTGGCGTTTAATTTAATCCTTGCAGATGAAAAAGCAGATAGTCTAGGTAATAATCTTCCCTTAAAACCTACTCGTACCATTTCATTTACCACGGACGAAGGAACCTGGATGTCTCTGGATGTTTCACCTGATGGAAAGTCAATTATTTTTGATCTTGTAGGTGATCTTTATTCAATACCATTTCGTGGAGGTGAGGCAAAACGAATTACTTCAGGAATTGCCTTTGATTCGCAACCTGTTTTTTCACCTNAGGGTGAAATGATATCATTTATAAGTGATAGAGGCGGATCCGAGAATTTATGGGTTTCTAATATTGATGGGAGTAATCCAAAGCAGTTAACTAAATCTGATAATGGACAATATGCATCTCCAGTATTCTCAAATGATGGGAATTATGTTTTTGTCTCTCAAACCTCTTGGCCTGCACGAACTTTTGAAATTTGGATGTATCATATAAAAGGCGGGTCTGGTATTCAGATTACGAAGTCCAAATCAACACCAGATGCTCCTGGGAATCAATGGAAGAATACATTGGGCCCTGTACTTTCNCCAGATTCTAAATTTCTATACTATGCAACTAAAAGAGGCGGTTTTAGCTATAACATGTCTTTTCCTGCATGGCAGATTGAAAGACGTGATATGGTCACGGGTAAAGAGGATATAATTACTCGATCAGAAGGAAGTGGCATAAGGCCAATACTATCTCCAAATGGGAAATTTTTAGTATACGGTACTCGTTATAAAACTGAAACTGGGTTAAGAATTAAGGATTTAAAAAATGGAACAGACAATTGGCTTGTTTATCCGATTGTAAGAGATGATCAAGAATCTCGCTCGACCAGGGATGTGCTCCCAACTTACGACTTCACACCAAATGGCAATGAAATTGTTTTCACAAAAGATGGAAAATTTCACCGGATCAATCTGAAGTCAAAAAGGATAAAGCGTATTGATTTTACTGCAAAAGTAGAACTGGATGTAGGTCCTGAATTAACGTTTCCATATGATATTAATGATGAGCAAATATCCTCAAGGATCATTATGGATCCAGTGTTGTCTCCCAATGGAAAGCAGATCGCATTTTCTACATTAATGCATCTCTATATTGCTAATAGTGAAACTGGAAAACATCAACGGATAACTAAGAGTGATTTAGGTGAATTTCATCCTTCTTGGTCTCCAGATGGTCGTTCATTAGTTTACGTAACTTGGGAAGCTAGTGGTGGTCATATTTGGAAGGTTAAATCTGGTGGTAAAAGTGTGCCTAAAAAGTTAACTAAGACAGCGGCATTTTATTCAAGTCCAGTATTTACTCCTGATGGGAAAACAATCATCGCACTTCGTGGATCAGCAATTGATCGTTTAAGAACACAACAAGAATTTGGTGGGCCATCGGTTCCAATGGACTTGGTTTCGTTAAGTGCAAATGGTGGTGAGACAACTTTAATTATGCCATCACGAGGCTTAGGCAAACCATTTTTTACGGATGATCCCAATAGAGTTTATTTAAATGGGTATAGTATTACTGCTCTGGGAAGAGGAAATGGTGTGATCTCTGTGCGATTAGATGGGACGGATCNTCGTGAGCACCTTACTGTGAAAGGTAAAGGTTTTTACGGCAGTAGTAAGCCTGTCAATGCACGGGATGTTCGTTTTAATCCAGATCGTACAATGGCGTTAGCAGGTGTAAATAATCAACTTTATATACTCCCTATACCAAAAGTTGGAGGGAAAGCTCCAACNGTAGATGTTAATAGTCCTACAATACCTGTAAAGAAATTAACAGATGTTGGAGCAGATTATTTTGATTGGGCAGATAATGGAAAAACTATTACCTGGTCGATTGGATCAACCTTTTATAGGCTACCTATAGATTCTGTCTCCTTCGAATCAGCAATAACTGATACAGTAAAATCTAATTTTCAATCTCCTCCAGCACTTGAAATAAAAATTACTGTGGTCACAAATCGTGCAAAACCGAATGGATTGATAGCCTTGACTGGAGCAAGGATCATTACCATGAAAGCGGATGAAGTCATTAAAAAAGGTGTGATAATAGTAAAGGATAACCGCATTGTTGAGATTGGCAGTTCNGATNTTGTGAAAATACCTAAAGAAGCTTATGTAATAGATGTAGATGGAAAAACAATTGTTCCAGGATTCGTGGATACTCATGCTCATTATTTTGGAATTAAAAAAGGTATCTTGGATCGTCAGAATTGGACTTTTATAGCGAATATTGCATGGGGCGTTACGGCGGGGCTGGATGTTCAAACCTCTACNAATGATCCTTTTGCNTACCAAGATCTTGTAGATGCGGGTCAAATGATTGGACCAAGAGCTTTTTCTACTGGTCCAGGGATCTTTTCTATAAACAATTTTCAAAGTAAAGAAGAAGCTGTTGGTTTAATGAAGCGGTATCGTGATCACTATGGTACCCGAAATTTAAAATCATATATCGCAGGAAATAGAAAACAGAGAAACTATATTGTTCAAGCTGCAAATGAGTTAGGTATGATGCCAACAACTGAAGGGGCACTTGATCTAAAATTANATCTTACGCATGCGATCGATGGATTTCATGGGAATGAACATTCCTTACCTATTACACCCTTATACAAGGATGTTGTTGAATTAGTTGCCCAATCAGGGATGACATACACACCCACTTTACTTGTAACATATGGAGGTCCATGGGCTGAGAACTATTATTATGCAACGGAAGAAGTCCATGATGATCCAAAAGTAAAAAGGTTTGTCCCAGATAATATTATTCAATCTAAAACACGCAGAGTCCCTTGGTTTAGAAAAGATGAATATGCATTTTCTAAAATAGCCGCTGANGCAGCAAAAATTATGCAAGCAGGTGGATTAGTAGGCGTTGGCGCTCATGGACAATTTAATGGCCTTGGCTATCATTGGGAACTATGGTCTTTACAGAGCGGCGGGATGAGTGAGATGGAAGCGTTAAGAGCGGCCACTATCAATGGCGCAAAGATTATTGGCGTAGGGAATGATATTGGTTCAATTGAAAAAGGAAAACTAGCTGATCTCGTTATCCTTGATAAAAACCCACTTGTGAATATTCGTAATACGAATACTTTGAAATATGTCATGAAAAATGGTGCGCTTTACNAAGCTGATACAATGGACCAAATTTGGCCAGAAAAGCGTGTATTGCCTCCATTATGGTGGTGGCAAGATGGTCCTTATGGAAAATAAGTTCACCTAATTTTTTAAATATAAAGATGAACCGTCTGATTTTTCTGATTGCTGTTTTTACGATCCATGTTTTGAGCGCTACAGAGCGGCCAACTGTTACTGCCCGCTTGACCGATACTCCTATCACTGTGGACGGGATGCTGGATGAAGCCATTTGGCAAACCGTTCAGCCAATCACTGAATTTGTTCAGCGCTTGCCTCAGGATGGGGGTATACCAAGTGAAAAATCCGAAATGCGAATCCTATACGATAATAATCATCTTTATTTTGGATTTACCTTTTTTGATTCTGAACCAGAAAAAGTACGCGCAACCATTTTGAACCGAGGCGGTTGGCTTCATAGAGATGACAAATTGGAAATTGCTTTAGACACTTATCTTGATCGGCGGAATGCTTATCTTTTTGAATTAAATCCTTTGGGTACTCAAGATGACGCTTTGATCACCGATGAAAATCGACCAAGTCAAGATGAATGGGCTTGGGATGGGGTGTACATAAGCGAAGGGCGTGTCACTGACTTCGGCTGGGTATTGGAGGTGGCCATCCCCTGGAATACACTTCGATTTCCTAATAAGGATGAGCTAACCATGGGATTAGCAGTTAAAAGATATATAAATAGAAAAAATGAAAGTGTCATTTGGCCTCATATTGGTCTGGAATACAGTTCAGATGTTTATCAAGTATCTCAGTATGCAAATTTAACTGGGTTAAAAAATATTAAACGTGGCAATGATATTAAAATTAAACCATTTGGAATTGGTGGTTCTCAGAAACAAACATTTGATGATGAAACCACTTCGAATAATATGGGCAATGGTGGGGTTGATATTTACTATGGATTAAAATCAAATCTAACTTTGAATTTGACTTATAATACTGATTTTGCGCAGGTAGAGGCGGATAATGCTCAAATTAACCTGACAAGATTTAACCTTTTTTATCCTGAAAAACGGGAGTTTTTTCTCACCCGATCTAAGTTGTTTTCCTTTGGGAATCCAAAACAAACGGAAATCTTTTTTAGCCGTCAAATTGGTTTGAATCAAGATGTATCAGGTGGTACAAGAGTATATGGTCAAATCGGTAAAACCTCTATTGGGGGTCTTAATATTCATACTCATGCGGAAAATGATATGCCTGCTACAGCTTACAGTGCGTTACGACTTCGTACGGATATCCGAGATCGGACAACCATTGGCGCAATCGTAACAGATGTATCAACCAGTGGCAGTCAGAATACTGTTATGGGAATTGATGGTCAAATGCGGTTTTGGGGTAGCAGCAGCGTCAATGCGTGGTATAGTCAGGTCGAAGATTCTGAAATAGATGATCCTTCAGTAGCATCAATGATACGGCTTGATTTGAAAAATGATCGCTATTTTTTATCTACTGGCCAGCACCGTGTAGATAAAGATTTTAATCCTGCATTAGGATTTGTTCAGCGACAGGATATGATCGGGACGGGCATTATTGCTGGGTTTACACCAAGGGTTGGGGATGGAGATGAATTAATTCGTCAATGGCGATTCACTATATATGCTAGAGATGTACAAAACCATGCGGGTATTCATGAAACAGGTGTACTTAATGGTGGTATCGAGGCTATTCTTGAAACTCGAGACAAAATTGGGCTAAAAGTAATCCAAAATAAGGAGAAATTGACTGCCGGATTTACATTAGGGAATGGTGTGGAAATTCAGAAGGGAAACTATAGGGATCGAAAAATTTCATTCTCTGCCAGAACGAATCAGAGCAGGGGTGTTTGGGGTAATTTTGCCCTTTCAAAAGGAGATTATTTTGGTGGAAATAAGACGAGCATAGCTGGCTCCATTGGAAAACAGTTTTCCAATCATTTGACCCTGTACGGATCTGCCAACCAAAATATCATATTTATGTCCAGCCAAGGCGAATTCACAGCAAATATTTATGGTTTTACTGCTGAAGTTGCATTAAACCGAAAATGGTTTGGTAAAGCTATAATACAATATGACAATTTTTCTGAGCAACTTCAATTATACTGTCGTATTAATTGGATTCATACACCGGGAAGTGATCTTTTTATTGTTTTAAATCAGCGCTATGATTTGAGTGAAGGAAAAAATGATTTATTTCAGAACACTCAAGTTTTAAAACTGACTTATTTATTCCAAATATAAATAAGCAGCTTATTGTTTCAACAAAGCGGTCGCGCCTAAATTAATCATGGTTTTTATGGGTTTTAATTAAAGCTAATTATGAGTAGAATAATTTCCTTAACCAATCAAAAAGGCGGAGTTGGGAAAACAACTACATCTGTAAACCTATCGGTAAGTCTGGCTGTATCTGAAGTCAAGACCTTACTCGTTGATTTGGATCCGCAATCCAATGCCACAACAGGTATTGAAGACTTATTGATTGCGCCTAATGGTAATATTTATGATGCGCTTGTTCGAGGCACTAAAGTCCAAGATGTGATAACGAAAACAAAATTGGATTATTTAGATATTATTACGTCTACTAATGACCTGGTAGGGGCTGAAGTTGAGTTAGTCGGCTTGATGGCACGGGAGTATCAACTGGAAAAAACTTTAAAACAGGTTTCAAAAAAATATGATTATGTTTTAATTGATTGCCCTCCGTCTTTGGGATTACTGACACTTAATGCATTAACATATTGCCATTCAGTCATTATTCCTATTCAATGCGAATATTACGCTTTGGAAGGATTGGGGCAGTTATTGAATACAATTCGGTTGGTGCAGAAAAATTTAAATCCAAAACTTGTAATAGAAGGTGTACTTTTAACTATGTACGACGGAAGATTAAACCTTTCCAAACAAGTAGCCGATGAAGTGCGAAGTTTTTTTAAAGATAAAATATTCAACACCGTGATTCACCGTAATGTAAGGTTAAGTGAAGCGCCTAGTTTTGGAAAACCAGCCTTGCTTTATGATGCAAACTCCACGGGTGCGCAAAATTATATGTCATTGGTGGAAGAGATACTGAAAAATGGCAACTAAACGATTAGGTAAAGGCCTGGATGCGCTAATCCGTCCGCAGAAAGAACAGGCTGTGTTATCCGCTGGTGTTTCCACCATTTCCATTTCAAAGATCAGAAAAAATCCCCATCAACCCAGGAAGAATTTTGATCAAAAGACATTAGAAGAACTCGCGGCTTCCATTCAAGAAAAAGGAGTGATCACACCCGTTACGGTACGATTGGATAAAGGGGGTTATATCCTGATTGCAGGTGAACGTCGTCTCAGAGCTTCCAAATTGGCGAAACAAAAAGAGATTCCAGCTTATATTATTGAAGTGACAGATGAATCTGAAATGATGGAGGTAGCTCTTATTGAGAATATCCAACGGGAGAATCTAAACCCCATGGAAGAAGCAGAAGCATACGCTGTTTTACAAGGAGAATTTGATTTAGCCCAAATAGATATTGCTAAATCTGTAGGAAAAAGTCGGTCGACAATTACCAATTCTCTAAGATTACTTCAATTGCCATCGGAGATTAAAAAAAGTGTACGGGATAACAAAATTTCTGCAGGGCATGGCCGAGCTATTTTGGCGATGAAAACACGCTCGGGTATGCTCGGTCTTTGGCAAAAAATTTTGGATCGGGATTTATCTGTGCGCGGCGCCGAAGCTATAGTTAAAGCCAAAGCAGATTCCAAATTGACGGGAAAAAAATCGAACTTGAAAAAGAAAAATGCCGCTGTTCAAAAACTTGAAGATGAAATGATAGCAATTCTTGGGACCAAAGTTCGTCTAAATCATAAAGGTAAAAATGGAGGATCAATTGTGGTAAACTATTTTTCTGATGATGATTTGGAACGCATCTTAGATATATTGCGTTCAGTTGATTAACTAAAATGAAACCGAGCCGATATACTTTCCATATTGTTCCAGACCATGAAGGAACAAATCGACGTTTTTCTTTTTCACGCAATACTATCATTATTATTTTATCTACCTTAATTACTATTTTATCAGGATTGATTCTCTCCTTAATATTTTTTACGCCGAAAGCCCTTGACCACCAGCGAATGAAAATGCGTTATGACGAAGTTATTGGCGAGCGTACAAAAGTTTTGGAATTATACCGCGATTTAGAACGTATAAAACAAATGGAACTGGTGGTGCAAAAAGCGTTGGGTACCGATCTAGTTGTAAGTGAATCGGGAGAGGGTAATCTTATTCAAACGATGAATGATGATGAAATTAATTTAGAGCCTTTTGTGAATATTCCATCAATGTTGCCAGTGAAAGGATACCTTACACAAGGAATGTTTGATAATCAGAAAGCAGATTTACGGCAACATTATGGCATTGACATTGCAGTTCCTGTTGGAGAGTCAGTAATGGCTTCAGCAGGGGGTCAGGTGGTTTTTTCTGGTTGGACACCTGAATTGGGCAATCTGGTGGTGATATTTCATGGTAATGAGTATTTTACCTATTACGGACATAACAAATTATTACTAGTGAATCAACACGATAACGTGAGTCGTGGCGATGTTATTGCCACATCAGGAAATTCCGGAATGAGTTCTGGTCCCCACCTGCATTTCGAAATATGGAAAGAGGGGCAAGCAGTGGATCCTTTGTCGTATTTTCCAGAGTTAAATAAAACTAACATGAGTGTAGACTAATATGGCTAAACATGAAAATAAAGATGTACATACGATGATAGGTGCTGATGCTGTTATCCAGGGGAATATTACCTGCCAAGGGGGCGTAGCTGTTTATGGGAAAGTATTTGGTGATGTAACCTC
The DNA here is from genome assembly GCA_002716525.1 of Fidelibacterota bacterium. Lineage (GTDB taxonomy): Bacteria > Fidelibacterota > Marinisomatia > Marinisomatales > TCS55 > TCS55. Next base: position 26,161 of record PBBH01000010.1, read on the forward strand.
CGAAGGCCCAGTGCGGGTTGCCCGGGGTGGAGAAGTTCATGGGAATGTGCAAGCTGATGATTCCCACATCGGCGGTACTGTGGATGGGAATGTTCGTGTTGAGAATCGCGCAGTGCTTGGTTCAGAATCTCAACTAAAAGGCGATCTAATCTATCGTATGCTGGTAATAGAGGAAGGNGCCCAGTTCCAAGGTCATTGTGTGTTAGNCGGGAGTGAGCCAGTTNTGGAACCAGAGCAACATNCTGAAACCCCAGNAACGGATCATCATTCCGGTCATAATGACGAGTGATTCTGATAATTTCTTAGAAAAATCTTTCCAACAGTTTCAAAGATTTGTCCGCCAGTCCGGGCCAGCAGCAGCAGCAGCATATACCTTACTTGCATCGGTATTATTATTAGCACTGCTTGGCTATTTATTAGATTATTATTTTAATGCATCCCCTATATTTTTAATCTTTGGTCTCGGTTTGGGTCTTGTGATTGGTTTTTATGAATTAGCTAAAATAATTTTTAAAAAATGAGACCAATAATTTATTTAACAGCAATTGCATTAGGTTTTTTTGGATTGGGTGCTGGAATACGTCCTGAATATAGTTTAGAAATATTTTGGGGTATTTTTTTACCATATGTTGTGGCTGCTATTGAATTATTTTTTGTATTGCAGTATAAAAGCAATGATTCACAATCAACCACAAAAGTGCTTATAAAAGGGTTTATGGGGAAAATGGTTCTATTCGGTGTTTATATAACCACTCTGATTTACTTTTATTCTTTCGAACCCTACCCATTTGTGTTTAGTTTTTCGGGCTCTTTTCTAGCGTTTCATACGTTGGAAGCGTTAGTGTTGAAGTCACTTTTTCAATCGTAAGAATTTTTTTAGATACAAAAAAATGATAGCAAGCGGTGAACAAACCCACGATTCCAGCGTGATGGATCAGGTGGGTGATAATATTATCCACCATGTTTCCAATAGTTCATTAGATCATCCACTTATTCATTTACCCCATGTTTTTGGGATTGACTTATCTGTAACCAAACATGTTTTTATGTTGTGGATTGTTGCAATTGTGGTTGCTTGTGCTGTCATCATTCCTATTCAAAAATACTTGCAAAAAAATAAACCTGTTCCAAGTGGCTGGATGAACTTGCTTGAAATGGTTGTAAAGTTTGTCCGTGATTCTATTGTACAGCCAAATATAGGTTCCAAGTACACGGAAATGTGGGCACCCATGATCCTCACGTTTTTCTTTTTCATATTATTTGCNAANGGNATTGGGTTAATNCCTATTNNTGATCTNCTTGGNGCATTGAATCGTTTTNTATTTCAAGTACCNGCAAGTGACNACCACAATATTATTAATGCGNTATTGCATGGTGGCGTTACAGCTACGGGAAATTTTAATGTAACCGCTGCCCTNGCTGTNATNACATTTTTTACAATNCTGATAGCNGGTACCCGNGCACATGGATTTATTAATCATTGGAAAAATTTNGNGCCACCTGGCCTNNCCTGGCCTGTATACNTAATTTTNATTCCTATTGAAATCATTGGCATGTTTGTAAAACCGTTCGCATTAACTATGCGATTGGCAGCGAACATGACTGGGGGTCACATCGCAATTTTAGCCATTTTATCATTCATGGCTATTTTTGCAGAAATGTTTAATAGCGCAATAACAGGTATGGGAGTAGCGCTTTTTTCGGTACCATTGGCCACAGCTATTTCAGGTTTAGAAATAATTGTNGTTTTNGTACAGGCATATGTTTTCACATTATTGTCCGCTGTGTTTATCGGTATGGCAATTAATGTACATCATTAATCAATAATAAAGGAGAAATGTAAGATGGAAAATCTACATTTGTTTGGTGTAGGTGTTGGCTTGGGNCTCATCGTGATCGGAGCAGGTATTGGTATCGGTCGCTTGGCAGCAGGTGCGGCTGAAGGGATTGCCCGTCAACCAGAAGCGTCTGATAAAATTACAGCCGCAGTGAACTTGCCCTTATTTCTGCTCGAAGGTGTAGCAATTTTGGGTGAAGTNTTTGCNCTGTTAATTGTATTGATGAAATAACAATTATTAAGGATGTTTCATGGATAATCCGTTAGTCCAGCTAGATCCNGGACTATTTGTCTGGACCATAGTCACTTTTTTGCTATTGCTTTTGGTATTGGCGAAATTTGCTTGGAATCCACTTTTGAAAATATTGAAAGAAAGAGAGGAGTTAATCCAGTCATCTCTGGAAGATGCTGAGAAAGCACAGCAGGAATTATCTCAATTGAATTCTGAAGGAGAAGCAATAGTTAATAAGGCGCGTGCGGAAGCACAGAAAATNCTTTCTGAAAGTAAAACTGCTTCATCGAAAATAAAGGATGAGATTCTTAAAGATGCCAAAGAAAAAGCGAAATCCCTAGCTGNTGATGCTGAAAAACAGATTCAGATAGAAAAAGAAAAGGCTATTGCAGAGGTAAAAGGTGAAGTTGTACACCTGTCTCTTTCTGTTGCAGAAAAACTCATCAAGAAAAATTTAAGCGCTGAAGATAATAAAGCGCTNATCGATGANTCATTATCACAAGTAAAGGATTATGAAGCCTAATCAACGCGCAAAAAAAGTGGCAGCTATTCTCTACGATACAGCAGGGGATGAGGCNGTTCAAGTGCATACATCTTTGCAACACATTAGTGATCTGATAAAGAAAGATGCACAATTGAAATCTTTGTTCCAGTCAAAACGAATCCCCAATGACCAAAAAATCCAAATCATTCGTACAGTGTTGTCGAATTTCTGCCATGTTCTGGTTGTTGAATTTCTTGCCTTGATGGTAAAGGATAGATCTATACATATCATACGCCAGGTTATAAAAGCCTATTCTGATCTTTATAAGGAAAAGGCTGGAACCATTAATGTTCACGCGCATGTTTCTCAAGAAATGGAAGTTGCATATATTGATGCTTTACAAGAGAATTTGAAAAGCGGAATAAATAANAATGTTGATTTTAAAATTGAAGTTGATAATGATTTNCTTGGAGGAATCAAATTGAGAATTGAAAACATNTTTTTAGATGCATCGCTGAAAAGCAAATTGAATCGCCTGCAAAGTAAATTATTNCAATCCTAGGTATAAGGAAACATAATGGAAATTAAAACAGAGGCTATAACTAAATTACTTCGNCAGCAAATCGAAAANNTTGATTTATCGGTTGATGTAACTGAGGTTGGTGAAGTTATAGCGATTGGTGATGGTGTCGCACGTGTAAGCGGACTGGAAAATGTCATGAGTTCTGAATTGGTTGAGTTGCCCAATGGTGTATTTGGAATGGCACTTAATTTGGAAGATGACAACGTTGGCCTTGTGTTATTTGGCGATAACCGTAAAGTAAAAGAAGGTGACTTAGCCAAGCGTACTGAGCGTGTCATTGAGGTCCCTGTTGGTGATGCTATGCTTGGGCGTGTAGTAAATCCATTAGGGCAACCAATGGATGGCAAGGGACCGGTTGAATCTGATACGCATTTACCTATTGAGCGCAAAGCATTGGGTGTGATGCAGCGCCAGCCTGTAAAGCAACCCTTACAAACAGGGATTAAGGCTATTGATTCCATGATTCCCATTGGTCGTGGTCAGCGTGAACTGATTATTGGCGATCGTCAAACTGGTAAAACAGCTATTGCTGTTGATACGATCATTAATCAAAAATCTACACATCAAACAGATGAGCCTGTTTATTGTATATATGTAGCAATCGGGCAGAAAGCATCTACTGTTGCGACCATTACAGCTGAATTAGATACCAACGGTGCCATGGATTATACCACTGTTGTAGCAGCTAATGCATCGGATCCAGCGCCGATGCAATACATTGCACCATATTCCGGCTGCGCTATGGGAGAGCATTTCCGNGATAACGGTAAACACGCNCTTATTATTTACGATGACCTTTCAAAACAGGCAGTTTCTTATCGTCAAATGTCCTTAGTTCTCCGGCGTCCTCCCGGGCGTGAAGCATTCCCAGGCGATGTGTTTTATTTGCATAGTCGTTTACTTGAACGTGCATCAAAACTCTCCGATGACTTGGGTGGAGGATCTTTAACAGCTTTGCCGATTATTGAAACTCAAGAGGGAGATGTTGCAGCCTATATACCCACAAATGTTATTTCGATTACGGACGGTCAGATTTACTTGGAAACAAATCTGTTCAATTCTGGTATACGTCCGGCGATCGATGTTGGCTTATCTGTGTCCCGTGTGGGTGGTAATGCCCAAATTAAAGCCATGAAAAGCATTGCTGGAACATTGCGTTTGGATCTGGCGCAATACCGAGAATTAGAAGCATTTTCTAAATTCGGTTCAGACCTAGATAAAGCGACCTTGTCCCAGCTGACTCGCGGTGAACGAATGGTTGAGATTCTAAAGCAAAATCAGTTTGCACCAATAGATGTGGCCAAGCAGATCAGTATAATCTTCGCAGGTGCAAATGGTCATTTAGATGATATTCCAGCAGAAAAAGTGAGTGAATTTGAAAAAGGACTTTTCGATTATCTCGATGCGAACAATACAACTGAATTGGATTCTATTACAACTGAAGGTAAAATTAGTGAAGATGTTGAAACAAAGTTGAATGAGGCCATTGCAGCTTTTAAAGGAGGATTTACCGCTTAAAAATGGCTAATCTTAAGGACATTCGCGACCGTATAAAATCTGTAAAAAACATTCAAAAGGTCACCAAAGCAATGAAGATGGTGGCTGCGGCAAAAATGCGCCGGGCACAGGAAAGAATGGAAGAAGCTCGCCCCTTTGAAAACCGTTTAACAGACACAATAAACCATCTTCTACCTGATGTGGATCGTGATCTCCTTGAACTTTTGGATATTCGTGAAATAAATAGAATTGGTTATCTGGTAGTTACTTCAGATCGAGGTATGGCTGGATCATTCAACACCAATGTTTTGAAAACAGCACAAAACGAAATTGACATCATCGGAAAAAACAAAGTGGATTTATTCTGTATTGGAAAAAAAGCAAGAGATCATTTTAAAAGACGGGATTATCATATCATCTCAAGTCACGTAGATTTTTGGAGTGAGCTGGAATACAGTAATGCCATCAGTATATGTGAAAGGATCATCAGTCATTTTACTGATAAACATGTTGATGAGATCCATGTGGTATACAACGAGTTTGTCAATGTGACGACCCAACATATTCAATCTGAAGTACTTTTGCCATTGGTGTTTGATGAAGATGAGAATCAGTTTTCAGGCAAATTATATGAGCCAAACAAGGATGATATAATTAAAAGTCTCATACCACGTCACCTCAATATTCAAATGTGGAAATACCTCTTNGAATCTTATGCNAGTGAACAGGCTGCACGAATGCTGGCTATGGAAAATGCGACAGAAAATGCTCANGAAATGATTAAAGATTTAACATTGGAATTCAATAAGGCTCGTCAAGCTGCTATTACNACAGAAATGCTGGAAATTGTCAGTGGCGCCGAAGCCTTACAAGGNTAACAAAGGAATTATTATGCCANTTGTTGGAAAAGTATCACAAATTATGGGAGCTGTTGTTGATGTTGTTTTTGAAGACGGCCAACTACCCGAAATTATGAATGCTCTAGAGATCGATCATGGTGAAGAAGGGAAATTAGTTTTGGAAGTTGCCCNGCATTTAGGTGATAGTACCGTACGAACTNTTGCTATGGATTCTACGGATGGTCTTGTTCGCGGGAAAAAAGTAAGCGATACTGGCGAACCAATTTCTATGCCTGTTGGGCCGGAAACACTTGGTCGTTTATTTGATGTGATCGGCAATACAATTGATGGAAAAAAGGAAGTAAAGACCGCAAAACGAAATCCGATTCACCGCCCTGCACCTAAACATGAGGACCTTGCTACTTCTACAGAAATGTTGGCGACAGGAATCAAAGTTGTTGATCTTATGGAACCTTACACCAAAGGTGGTAAAACAGGTTTGTTTGGTGGTGCTGGTGTAGGTAAGACCGTTTTGATCCAAGAGTTAATACGAAATATTGCAACTGAGCATGGTGGCTATTCTGTGTTTGCCGGAGTGGGCGAACGTACNCGTGAAGGTAATGATCTATACTTAGAAATGAGTGAATCTGGTGTTATTGATAAGACCACCATGGTATTTGGCCAGATGAATGAACCTCCTGGAGCACGTCTTCGTGTGGCGTTGAGTGGATTGGCAATGGCAGAATATTTTCGCGATGATGAAGGAAAAGACGTACTTTTGTTTATTGATAATATTTTTCGTTTCACCCAGGCTGGATCAGAAGTATCCGCTTTATTGGGACGCATGCCTTCNGCAGTTGGATATCAACCAACACTATCTACAGAAATGGGTGACCTNCAGGAACGNATCACATCCACAAANAAAGGGTCTATTACATCTGTACAGGCGGTTTATGTCCCAGCTGACGATTTNACCGATCCAGCTCCAGCTACAGCGTTTGCCCATTTAGATGCGACATCAGTACTNGAACGAAAAATTGCTGAACTTGGTATCTATCCTGCCGTTGATCCNTTGGCATCNACATCAAGNATNTTGGANCCNCGCGTNATTGGAGACCGNCATTATAACGTTGCTCGTAATGTACAGTCCGTTTTGCAGAAGTATAAGGACCTCCANGATATTATAGCTATTTTGGGNATGGACGAGTTATCTGATGACGATAANATCACNGTTGCCCGTGCNCGCAANATGCAAAAATTTATGAGNCAGCCTTTCTTTGTGGCGGAACAGTTNACNGGAAAAGAAGGACGTTATGTGAATTTGGAAGANACTGTNTCCGGTTTTGAAGCTATTTTGAATGGTGANGCAGATGANNTNCATGAAAATATGTTCTCCTATGTTGGTTCCATTAATGAGGCGTTTGATAATGCCAAAAAAGATGCAGCCTAAATGAGTCCCTTTCAACTTGAAATCGTAACACCAACTAAACTTTTAGATGAAGGACAGGTGGAGTACGTTCGCTGCCCTGGNCTGGATGGATCTTTTGGAGTTATGGCATCCCACCGTGAAGCAATCATTGCTTTAGGAGTTGGTGAAATTAAAGTTACTCAAAATGGGAAAGACCATTTTTTGGCAACGAGCGGAGGCTTTGCTGAGATCACTAGAGAAAAAGTAGAGTTATTACTAGAGACTTATGAAAGAACAGAAGAAATAGATACGTCACGCGCAGAAAATGCATTACAGCGGGCGGAAGAGAGAATAAAAGCTAAAGGAATGGATACGATCAGTAATAAAGCAGCATTGGAAAGGGCGGTGAATCGTTTAAGAGTTTCCAAACGGTAAATTCCAATTCAATCATAATTCAGCCGCTCGTAACTTTGAGCGGTTTTTTTTTAAATAAAAATAATTAAGCAAATGCTAAAACGTACCCACACATGCGGTGAACTTCGTAAAGACCACATTGGGNAGTNAGTCAATCTCAATGGGTGGGTAAACACTGTCCGGTTGCATGGACAAGTCATATTTATTGATCTTCGAGATCGTTATGGAAAAACCCAGATTATTTTCAATAGTGAAAATTATAATGGTGAATTTGAATCCGCAAAAAAACTATCTTTAGAAGATGTNCTTTCGATCACAGGTGCAGTGCAGGAACGAGGTAAAGGTGCNGACAATCCCNATTTAACTACAGGAGNAATTGAAGTANTCGTTACCGAAATGGAAATACTAAACGAGGCGGCCCCGCTACCATTTGTTTTACATGANCGGAATAGTGCGGAAGAAAATTTGCGGCTTAAATACCGTTATCTAGAATTACGTAATGATGAACTACAGGATAACTTGATGACCCGACATAAGGCTTATCAGGAAACGCGCAGTTATTTGTCCGATCAAAATTTTATCGAAATAGAAACCCCAGTTCTTATGAAATCTACACCAGAAGGCGCACGGGATTATNTGGTTCCCAGCCGCATTCATCATGGCAAATTTTATGCNCTNCCTCAATCNCCACAAATTTATAAACAGATTTTGATGATNTCCGGTTATGACCGCTACTTCCAAATTGTAAAATGTTTCCGNGATGAAGATTTACGTGCGGANCGCCAGCCTGAATTCACACAGATTGATATTGAAATGTCCTTTGTAGATGAAGANGNTATTTATANTCAGATGGAGGGCNTAACCCGTCACATATTTAAAAAAGTAATTGATGTGGATTTGCCNGNTCCTTTCCCAAGATTAACTTGGGATGAAGCCATGGACAAGTATGGGTCGGATAAGCCAGACACTCGTTTTGATTTATTCTTACAAGATATAAANACATTTACTGACCAGTCTGAATTCAATGCTTTTAAATCAGCTGAAATGGTGAGAGGNTTGGTAGTCCCCGGNGGNAGCAAATATTCTCGAAAGAATATTGATGNNTTTACGGACTTTGTAANAANATACCAGGCAAAAGGATTGGCTTGGATGAAGGCTGAAAAAGGACAGCTTACGGGGGGCATATCAAAGTTTTTTAGTGAAAAAATTCAAAAAGCGCTGATGGCTGATGCGGGAATGAATGAGGGTGATATAATTTTNATGATCGGTGATAAAAAGGAAATTACACTGGTNGCTTTAGGTGCCTTGCGCGTTGAGGTGGCAAAACAAGAAGGGTTATTGNATTCCGGTGTTTACGANCCCATTTGGGTGACTGAATTTCCCATGTTTGAATTTGATGATGAATCAAATCGNTATTTGGCAAGGCATCACCCATTTACNGCGCCTTCCACAAAAAATATAGAAGATTTGGATNCCGATCCCGGNAATTTAAAATCCCGTGGCTATGATCTTACGATGAATGGTTATGAAATTGCGGGGGGATCAATTCGAAATCATNGTNCTGATATCCANTCTAAAATCTTTGAATTATTAGGTATGGACNAAGCAGAATCGAAGGCNCGTTTTGGATTTTTATTGGAAGCNNTGAANTATGGTACACCGCCNCATGGCGGNATTGCTTTTGGATTTGACCGCATCGTTATGCTTCTTNCTGGAAGNAATAATATTCGNGATGTNATTGCTTTTCCAAAAACAACTTCTGCTACATCGCCCATGGATGAATCACCCAATTCTGTTTCTGATGAGCAATTNNNCGAGNTGAACATCAAAATTGTTGATAAGGACAAATAATTAAAGNACNCAANATGGGNAGNNAATCCCTTTCCATTANATATCTTTTTCATTTTCGNAGTTNGCCATTGAGTTATATGTATTTCACCGTTTAACTTGCTGTATAAATGGTTCAAATNCATATCAACTCCTTTTCCCATCATAAATCAAGAATANTTANATTGGATAATGAATGCGNATTTATTCAAAGAAAAAGAGAATCATAGACAAAATAAAATGGTTGTTCCANCTTCTACCAATAATTANACTGGGATTTTCTCAGCAAACNGATTGGAAGATTTGGACGAAAAAAATGGTCCGTGAACAAATTATCAGACGAGGCATATCGAATAATCAGGTGATTGACGTTATGCAAAATACGCCGCGGCATCGCTTTGTTCCTGATGGGGTGGCAGATTATGCATACCAGGATAATGCCTTGCCTATCGGGAAAGGACAAACAATTTCCCAGCCTTATATAGTAGCCTTCATGACAGAAACACTGGATGTGGATTCCACATATAAGGTATTGGAAATTGGCACGGGATCAGGCTATCAGGCAGCAGTACTAAGTCCACTAGTGAAACACGTTTATACAATTGAGATTGTAAAGATGCTTGCACAACGTGCAGATAGCACATTGAAAGCTTTGAGTTATAATAATGTTACTGTACGCTGGGGCGATGGATATAAAGGTTGGCCGGAAGAAGCACCATTTGATAGGATTATTGGCACGGCAGCACCACCGGAAATTCCAAAAGCACTTATTGATCAGCTTAAGCCAGGCGGAAAAATGGTGCTTCCAGTTGGAACGAATTGGCAGGAAATTGTGGTTCTCACTAAAAGTAAATCTGGAAAAATCCAAAAAAAGAATGTCTTGCCAGTTCGATTTGTTCCAATGGTACATCAGAAGTAAATCCTTAGTGTGGTCAGCTAATGGACTTATCCCGTTTTTCTGCTGAAGGGGCTTCTTTTTCTACTGGATGGGTACCTGGCGCTGATAATATTAAATTATTTGAGATTCATTATCGTCCAGCAAACCCTTCCCCATTTCCACCGTTAATTTTCCTTCCAGGTTGGGTGTCAATCATTGATAGCTGGGAAAACGTACTAAAAGAAATGACGAAAGACTTTGAGATTTATTATTTGGAGACGCGCGAAAAAGGATCAGCAAAACATCTGATTGAACAAGAGCTCAATATTGCAGCCCTTGGCGATGACCTTTCGTCTGTATTAGACTATCATAATTTGTTTGATAAACCTTACATTTTGTTTGGTAGTTCCTTAGGTGGAACTGTTATTTTGGATGCCATGAGCCAATTAAAAGTAAGTCCAACCATGGCCGTTCTGATCGGTCCCAATGCGGAATTCCAAGCACCAAGATATTGGCTCTGGATCATACGTATGGTACCGCCGATTCTTCTCGATTTTATAAAGCCATTGGCAAAATGGTATATGAAAAAAATATATAT
>PBBH01000011.1 GCA_002716525.1 Fidelibacterota bacterium
GGGGTCATTTCGATATTATTTTTAATGCATTATCTGTGCGCAATACAGTTAAATATTCTAAAGCTGTATTTCCAAAAGAGTCTGGAACCAAGTACGATTGGGAAATTTTTATCGAACTAACAGAACGTATAGCTCAAAAGAAAGGAAAAAAATATCCAAAGCTTAATCATTTGTTATCCAAGAGATTTGGTCCCGCATGGCTCCTTGATTTGGGAATTCGTTTAGGGAAATACGGAAGCTTGAAATCCTTTTCTAAATGGAATGGTCTTTCGCTAAATAAAATTAAAAAACAGGTCCATGGNGTAGATCTTGGNCCNTTAAAGCNTTGTTTACCACAACGCTTATTNACNTCTGATAAAAAAATTGATTTATCGCCATCCATTATTGTTGATGACTTAACCAGAGTAAAATCTTATTTGGGTCAATCNGAACAAAATGGCGACCTNACNTTAATCGGTAGGCGTCANCTTCGCAGTAATAATTCATGGATGCATAATTGCCGCTCATTAATNCGNGGTAAAAATCGATTTTTATTGCTGATCAACCCTTTGGATGCCGAATCAAGATNAATTNNAGAAGGNNGTAGGGTAAGGGTTAAATCACCNAAGTTTCAGTTTGANTTGGATGCAANNTTAACNGATGAAATGATGCCAGGNGTNATCAGTATTCCNCATGGNTGGGGGCACGAAAGTGAAGANACTTTNCAAANAATAGCAGTNGAAAATNGTGGCGGAAACCTGAATGCATTAGGCNATGATAAANNATTTGATCCTGTTTCTGGAAATGCTGATCTTCACATTCGAAATNTTCAAGTGACGCCNNTTNNATAAGAAATGNCTGNCTNATACANAACCATTTTTTGTAAATTNAANCGACNNTNTTTTCTTTANTAGGAGNTTNTATGNCTTTGCTTNCCACTTCAGATATCCANGNGNNACTNCGTGCNTTAGATGGCTGGTCTGAACAAAATAATGCGATCCNNAANACCATTAAATTTGATTCCTATATGGANGGGATAAACTTTGTNAATCAGTTAGCAGAAGTAGCGGAAACNCATAATCANCATCCGGANCTCATGNTTGGNTGGTGCNGNGTNGATGTNACNTTCACNTCCCATGACCAAGGNGGTGTNACNAATCAATGNATNNCTATGGCAAAGGCTGTTGAATCCATTCTTAATATTTAACGCAAGCTTATACATGATCAAATTTATTTGCACACTTATTTTATGTTCTACACTATTGATTGGCCAANATGCCACATCAGCCATGAAGGCAACAGCCAACCCACTCATAGATGGGAATGTCATTGATGATCCTGCCTGGGCGGATGCACCTGCCGTAAGCACATTTATTCAAAAAACACCTGATGAAGGTGAACCCGTTTCGGAAGAAACAATTGTAAAAGTAATGTATTCGGAAAAATATTTTTATGTGAGTATAGTTGCCTATGANAGGGAACCNAGTGGTATTGTCATTTCAGATACACGTCGAGACGCGTCCTTAAATAATTCGGATAGTTTTTCTTTTGTTATNGATACATTCAAAGATTACCAGACCGGTTATGTATTTGGCACNAACCCAGCGGGGATAGAATTTGATGCCCAGATCACTGGTGGAGGTGAGGAGGGGAGCATTAGTCGACGATTCAGTATTGGAAGTGGCAGTGGATTTAATGTGAATTGGGACGCTGTATGGGAAGTTAGAACAAAAAGAGGCGATTATGGGTGGAGTGCTGAGTTTGCCATTCCATTTAAAACACTGAGGTATAAAAAAGATAAAGATCAATCCTGGGGTATCAATTTTGAACGGGTTATCGCCCGGAAAAAAGAGGAGGCTCACTGGGCACCCATTTCAAGACAATTTACTATGAATCGACTTGTATCTGCCGGCACACTGACAGATATGAATGTACCCACTTTTANAAATATCAAGATCATGCCCTATGGTTTAGGGCAACAAAATGACGTATCAATTGAAGATAAATCAAATACAGATAAAGCCAGTGATATTGGGATTGATGCAAAAATTAGTGTGGGATCATCAATGGCCTTGGATTTGACCTATAATACAGACTTTGCCCAGGTAGAAGCAGATGAACAGCAGATTAATCTGGATCGGTTCAGCCTTTTTTTCCCNGAAAAACGANCTTTTTTNCTCGAAAATGCAGGACTNTTCTCTGTTGGTACTGGAGGTGGATATTTTGGTCCCGATATTGAAATGTTCTTTAGCCGTCGGATTGGTGTTGGGGACGATGGTACACCAGTGCCTATCATTGGTGGNGGAAGATTAACAGGCACCTTATCAGGTATGAAAGTGGGTTTATTGTCAATGCGGACTGATGCGGTAAGAGATGTGACTGATCAAAACCAATATTCAGTTTTACGGTTGAAAAAGGAACTGCCAAACCGTACCCATATTGGTGGCATGTATACAGCCTTAGATCATTATGGTGAAAATGGATATATAAACCAATCCTATGCAATTGATGCTCAATTGGGAATCGGTGAATTGAGTAAAATCGTTGCATTTGCCGGATTCACGGATACACCGGGTTTAGAAAGTGANAACGCCTATGCATACAGGATCGAAGTAGCTAGAGACACAAAGCAAATTTCCACTGTATTTTCTTATNCAGAAGTTGGGGAAGGCTTTAACCCGGAGATGGGATANCTAAAGCGGGAGAATTATCGAAAATGGTCTGGGCGAATCTTCACACGATTCCGTCCGGAAAATAAGTTTGGGATTCTGGAAGTCCGCCCTCATGTGAACTTCGACGGCTATTGGAAACAAGATGGCCTTTGGGGAGATGATAAGATAAAGCACTTTCAGGAGTCAGGACGTTGGCATATCGATAATCATTGGGAGTTCCGCTCAGGTTTTGAGATNCATACGGGGATGAATATTGTGAAAGAAGGAGTGTTGGAACCATTTGAAATATCTGATGGNGTAACNGTTAGGGATGGAACATTCAACGACAAAGAAGCACAGATTATGATAATGACCAATCAGGCAAAGCCTATNAGTTTCACTTCTATGAATCGTATNGGTGGTTTTTTTGGTGGAGATCGATTGAACGTAACCCCTGCGATAAAATTTCGTTATAAAGANCNCTTTACGTCTGAATTCAGTTCAAATTATAATAAAGTGAATTTGCCTGGTGGTANATTCACNACNAATCTGCTCCGGGCCCGGTTGACCTACGCTTTTACACCCAAAATGTATATTCAATCTTTGCTTCAGTATAATAACCAATCCGACCAATGGTCTATGAACTGGCGTTTTATATGGCAACAATCTGCAGCTACTGGGCTATATGTTGTGTATAACCAGACCGAAGATTATGATGGTATCCCAATTGCTTCCAGTACAAAATCATTTGTAATGAAATACAGTTATTTATTTGATGTATTGAATTAGGTAATGCTGACTTTTATCGAGATGTCTAAAACATCATATAAATCAATATCATTAATCATATTTCTATTTTCTTTTCTTATGGGTGGTCCATCCAATTCAGATATGTTTACTAATGCATTCCAAGCAAAATCAAATCCAAAGATGGATGGTGATGTGCTTAATGATCCGGCTTGGGAATCGATACCAGCTATAACAACATTCACTCAGAAATCACCCGATGAAGGTCAGATTGCTACAGAAAAGATGGAAGTAAAGGTCATGTATTCTGATGAGTTTTTTTATGTGTCTGTGGTATGTTATGATTCCAATCCTGAAGGTATTGTGATAACTGATACTCGTCGAGATGCTGTATTGAGTAATTCTGATAGTTTTTTATTCATCCTCGATACATTTAAAGATCAACAGAATGGCTATGTCTTTGGTACCAATGCGGCTGGCATTGAATATGATGCCCAGGTGAGTAATGGCGGAGAAATGATATCTATTAGTAGTAGTCGCCAATCTGTTGGTACAGGTGCGGCCTTTAATATTAACTGGGATGCATCTTGGGAGGTGGAAGCACAAGTGGGTGATTATGGCTGGAGTGCTGAGTTTGCAATACCATTCAAAACATTACGATATACTTCAAAAAAGAATCAGGAGTGGGGTATTAATTTCCAAAGAACGATCGCACGTAAAAAGGAAGTGGTATACTGGTCACCAATCCCACGGCAATTCAGTTTAAACCGGCTCATTCTTGCCGGTACGATTAAAGGCATAAATGTACCTGGAACAAGAAATTTTAAAATCATGCCTTATGGTTTAGGGCAACAGAATGACGTATCAATTGAAGATATATCAAATATAGATAAAGCCAGTGAAATTGGCATTGATGCGAAATTAGGTATAACCTCAAGTTTGAATCTTGATATGACATATAACACGGATTTTGCTCAGGTTGAAGTTGATGAGCAGCAAATCAATTTAGATCGTTATAGCCTATTCTTTCCTGAAAAACGCACATTTTTTTTGGAAAATGCTGGTTTATTCTCTGTAGGAGAAAATACATATTACGGTCCCGATATAGAGATGTTTTTTAGTCGAAATATTGGAATCGGTGCCGGTGGTGAGCAAGTACCTATTTTGGGTGGTGCTCGTCTAACAGGAGCCCTAGCTGGCATGAAAGTAGGTATGTTAAGTATGCGCACAAAAGCTGTAGAGGATGTCACTAATAGTAACAATTATTCAGTATTTCGACTAAGGAAGGAATTACCGAATCGAACTTCTTTTGGTTTTATTGCGACGGATCGTACGGGATTAGAGGATGATGGTTACACGAATCGCGCATATGCAATAGATGGTACTTTGGGGATTGGAGAGTCAACTCAATTAATAGGATTTGCTGCAAAAACAGATCCCCCACCTGGTATCGATGATGACGCTGGTTCCTATGCATATATGTTGGAAGCAAATCGAAATACCCAAGCATTTACAACGCAAATTAGGTATAGTGAAGTCGGTCAGGATTTTAATCCCGAAATTGGATATGTCAAGCGGTTAGGATATAAAAAAGTGTTATTGCGAATATTAAATCGCACGAGGCCGAAAGATTTATTTGGCCTTCTTGAAATTCGTCCTCATATCACCTACTATAGTTACTGGAAATTAGATGGATTCCAGGAAACTGGTTACTTACATATTGATAGTCATTGGGAGTTCAGGAATGGATTTCGAATTGATACTGGAATTAACTTTCGTACTGAAGGCGTTTCTGAAGCCTTTGAAATTGTTGAGGGTACAATCGTGCCTAAGGGTACTTTTAATAATAAAGAAATTCATATTCGAACTAACACAAATCTTACAAAACCGCTTAGCGTTACTATGACGAATACAATTGGTGGGTTTTTCAGCGGAAACAGAAGGAATACGAATACCACGTTACGATTTCGTTTTGGTGACCGTTTTACTTCAGATTTAATTTCAAGATATAATGATGTTGATTTACCTGAAGGCCAGTTTGTTACCCATTTGATTCGGTCAAGATTAACATATGCTATATCCCCGGAAATGTATATTCAGTCTCTACTGCAATATAATAATCAATCCGACCAATGGTCTATGAACTGGCGTTTTATATGGCAACAGTCTGCCGCTACTGGGCTATATATTGTGTATAACCAGACCCAAGATTATGATGGTATCCCAATTGCTTCCAGTACAAAATCATTTGTAGTGAAATACAGTTATTTATTTGATGTATTGAATTAGGTAATTCTGACCCATATCGAAAGGGATTTTATCTTATATTTCCTCATATTGTAAGGTTGATTTAAGTGAATGAACTGATTACCGGTCTTCTTCAAGAATCGATAAGTGGCATTGCCCTTGGCAGTATCTATGCCCTGATTGCGCTTGGGTTTACCCTCATTTACAAAGCATCGGAAGTGGTAAACTTTGCCCAGGGCGAAGTCATGATGGTGGGTGCCTATGTAAATTTTTTCTTTGTATCCTATTTTTCAGCCATGGTAGGAGAAATAAATGGCTGGGTTTTTTTACTGGCGTTTTTGGGCTCGATCATTTTCGCTGTAATATTTGGAATTATTTTAGATTTTATTATCAATCGCCCCCTAAAGGATGAACCTGTTTTTTCTATTGTTATGGCTACCATCAGTCTGGCCATTATTTTAAGGGCTTTAACGGCGTTGATAGCTGGACCAATAAGTTTGGTACCCCAATCCCCGTTTGGTGGGAGGATAATGGAAGTTGGAGGTGTCGTAGTATCTTACCTAGATCTTTCAATCATTTTAAGTGCGGTAGTATTGATGGGTATCTTTTTTATCTTTTTTAACAAAACACGCTGGGGTATAGCGATGAAGGCTACATCCGAAGATTCAGAAGCTGCCCAATTGATGGGGATACCAGTAAAAAAAGTATATATGATTGTGTGGGTTTTTGCTGCTATAGTGGGGGTAGTCAGTGGAATTCTACTGGCACCTCGTATGTCCCTATTAGATACATCCATGGGATTCCTCGGATTGAAAGCATTCCCGGCTGCAATTCTGGGAGGATTTGGATCCATCCCCGGTGCAGTGGTAGGTGGTATTATTTTGGGCGTCATTGAGACGGTCAGCATGGGAACACTTTCATTCCATTTTTCATGGATCAAGGAGATAAATGATATTATAGTTTGGATTGTTTTGATCGTTGTGCTCATGGTACGCCCCGATGGTTTGTTTGGTAAAGCAAAGGTTAAACGGGTATGATCAAAGGACGCTACGCTGACGAAAATCTAAAGTGGATTCCACTGATTATTATGGCTGTATTTGCTTTACCCTTCCTTATAAAAAGTGCCACATTTAGTTATAAATATTATCTCTATGTAATAAATATGGCCGGAATTTATATCATTTTGACTGTGGGACTGGATTTACTAAGCGGTTTCACTGGACTGATTTCCTTAGGGCATGCTGGATTTTTAGCCATTGGCGCATATACTTCAGCTATTTTGGTTGATCAGGTTGGCCTGCCATTTGAATTATCATTGATTATTACACCAGTCATTGTCGGGTTTTTCGGGTTAATCATTGGTTTTCCTGCACTCAGGATTGAAGGTATGTATTTGGCACTTACGACAATGGGATTCGGCTTCATTGTAAAAAGAATGATTATTGCATTGCGTGATTGGACGGGNGGNTCTGGTGGTTTGCAAGTNTCCAATGCGACGCTTTTAGGAATGGATGTCAAAAGTGACTGGGATAATTATTTTTTTATATTCACNTTTACNATATTGGCNGTGGNGGCCGGNCGCAGGATTATNCATTCAAAACTGGGTCGTGCATTNATGGCNATACGNGATTCAGAACATGCAGCTGAAGCCTCTGGNGTGAACATNGCNAAGTATAAACTNATAGCGTTTTTCATATCNGGNATATTTGCAGGTTTAGCTGGNGTTCTTTTNGCCCATACGAATAATTTTATATCNACCGATCATTTTGATATTTTGCTTTCGATTTATTTTTATGTAATGGTACTGGTAGGAGGTATGGGTTCCATTTATGGNGCAGNNCTGGGCACATTATTTATCGTCTTNATGGAAAANCTGTTTATTCCATTATTCGAGGANNGTTTATCNCAATTTATTGCAACTGANNCCGGTGATNTACAGGCATTGATTTTCGGTTTAATAATGCTCTTATTTATTATATTCCAGCCCTTAGGGTTATATGGTATGTGGCTTAAGATGAGAATTTATTGGAAAGTTTTTCCTTTCAACCCGCGTAAGAGGTTCACCTAAACCAAGGAGGTGGTTATGAAACAACTTCTATCAATCGTATTAATGTTAAGTCTGGTGTGGATGGGGTGCGATACCCAATCAACTTCTCCTGGAATTACAGATGAAGAAATCTTGATTGGAAATATCCAGGATTTGAGTGGTCCCATCAAAGAATTGGGTCTACTAATTCCTGCTGGTTCACAATTATATTTTGATTATGTGAATGAAAAAGGTGGCGTACACGGGAGAAAAATCCGGATGATTACAGAAGATCATCAGTATAATCCTCAAAAAGCAGTTGTTGCTGCCAAAAAACTGATTGAAAAAGATCAAGTTTTTTGTCTTTACAACGTAATTGGTACATCCCCAGCCGAAGCCATTCGACCTATCTTAGAAGAGAATGGAGTCCCTTTGATTGCTCCCGCTACCAATTCCAGCACCATGTCTGATATGACCAGACCAGCAGCAAAATATATTTTTCACACCGATGCTGGGTATGATTTACAAACAAGAGTATTAATTGATTATATAATGGAGAACAACCCGAATGCTAAAATTGGGTTTGCTTACCAGGATGATGATTATGGTGCTAATGCTTTACTGGGTTGTGCTGAAGCAGAAGAAAAACATGGAATCACTGTCCAAAAAGAATCATTTCAGCGTGGAGCCACAGATTTTGTTGGCCAAACATCTAACTTTATGAAGGGCGGAGCTACGGATGTAATTATTGGTGGTATCGTTCGTGAGCCTGTAACCATTATGAAAACGGCTCAAGCTATTGGCTACAAAGCACGATTTTATGGTTTAGGACCTACTGTTGATCCACGGGTTGCAATGCTGGCTGGAGAAGCCGGGGAAGGATTTATAGCTGCGTATTGGGCATACTATCCCGATTCTGACGAACCTGGCCCTACTTTGTATAGAGAACTCTGTGAAAAAAATAATGTGCCGGAAAAAATGCGTGGTCCTTATCATTATTATGGTTTTGCTACGGCCAATGTATTAGTAGAGGGACTACGGAAAGCTGGGAGATATCCTACCCGTGAACGCTTAGTGAGTGGTTTAGAATCCTTGAAAAATTGGAATAATGGTGCATTTCCACCGATTACATACAGCCGGAATGATCATGCTGGAGTCGAGAGCGTAATTTTGCTGCAGTTGCAAGGTGGGAAACAAGTTGCTATCTCTGACTGGTTAGATTAATAAGTATTAATTAAACCATCCTTAATTGTCATTGCCTGCCTTCCTGATTTTTACGAAGGTGGGCAGTGACTTTTTTTATGAGTGATTTAACCATTAAAAATCTATGTATGCAATTCTCTGGCGTGGTGGCACTGGATGATGTTTCATTTGAAGTAAAATCAGGAGAAATATTTTCGCTTGTTGGGCCTAATGGTTCCGGGAAATCTACCNTATTTAATTGCATTAATGGNTTNCACCGGCCACAAAAAGGCAAAATTCAATACAGAGGTCAATCCTTAACCAAATGTCAGCCTCATGAAGTGGTGAAATTGGGCATTTCCCGTACTTTCCAAAATCTGCAGAATGTGCCTTATATGACAGTATTAAATAATATACTTATCGGTGCCCACCAAAGAATTACGTTGAAAGAAACTTTATATCGTTGGCTAACAACAGCGCAGCGAGAACGAGAAGAGGCCATGGCACTCAAAGTGATGGACTTTCTAGGGATTACGAATTTTGAGCAAAAATATCTCAGTGGCCAACCCTATGGTATTCAGAAACTGGTAGAGATTGGACGCGCTTTAATCAGTCAACCTAATTTAATTCTTATGGATGAGCCAGCGGCAGGAATGAATGACCAGGAAACAATAGAAATTGCGAAAATTATCGGCGAAATCAGGGATGGATTGGGCATCACTGTATTAGTTGTGGAGCACGANATGAATCTGGTCATGAAAATATCCGATCGTGTCTGTGTGCTCGATTCGGGTCATGTTTTGGCGCTGGGTACACCGGAAGAAGTAAAGCAGCATCCTGAAGTAATTAAGGTATTTTTAGGGGANCAAGNCCATGCTTAAGCTGATNGGNGTGGAAACATTNTACGGTAAAATCAAAGCACTCCACGGTGTATCCATGGCGGTAAATGAGGGTCANCTGGTATGCCTCCTGGGTGCTAATGGTGCCGGGAAAACAACCATTTTAAAAACAATTTTTGGTATCGTTGAACCGGAATACGGCACCATCCATTTTAATGACAAGCGTATAGATCGTAAAGATCCTGAAGAAATTATCAAATTGGGGATATCTCATGTGCCTGAAAACAGGCGCATTTTTCCGGAATTAACGGTGTATGAAAATTTGATGATGGGTGGTTTTCTTATAAAGGATAAAGATTTGTTTGAGAAACGTTTTAAAAAAATAACAGATTATTTTCCGGTATTGCTAAATCGTAGTAATCAGCAGGCAGGCACATTGAGCGGAGGAGAACAACAAATGCTGGCTATTGCCAGAGCATTAATGCTNNAACCAAAACTATTGCTTCTAGATGAACCTTCGCTTGGACTTTCTCCGAAATTAGTCCAAGAAATTTTTTCAATTATTAAAGATCTCCATCAATCAGGAGTCACAATATTACTGGTAGAGCAAAACGTGAACCATGCATTGAAAATTGCTGATTATGGNTATGTNCTCACTTCCGGGAAGATTTTTTTAAGCGGCACCTATGATGAGTTATATGAAGAAGAAAAAGTNCGGGAAATGTATTTAGGTGAAGGGAAATATACCCGTCGTGCAAACTTATGGAGTGGTATCAGGTGACTATTGATTTAAACAAGTATAATACGATTCCAAAACTATTCTGGCGCCAGGTAAAAAAATTCCCGGATAAANCAACGATCTGGAAAAANCAGGATGGTTTATGGAAANGCTTAACTTGGCAACAATACGGNAAATTTTCANAAGACATTGGCAATGGNCTTTTAGCTTCTGGTGTAAAAAAAGGCGATAAAATTTCCATACTTAGCCAGACTCGGCCGGAATGGGTTATGTGTGATATGGGTATTATCTGCATTGGATGTGTGACGGCTCCGATTTACCATTCCAATACCAATGACCAGGTATTCTACATAGCCAATCAAAGTGATAGTATTTTTGCTTTTGTGGAAGACCAGGAACAATTAGATAAAATGCTTGCGATTTGGGACCGTCTACCCAATATCAAAAAAATCGTTGTATTGGATCGGTATCACCCCCCGAATTTGCCTAATGTATATCCCTTAGATCAATTCCTAGAACTTGGGCGTGAATATGGGAAAGAACATCCTGATCAATTTGAAGAATTGATTGACACCTGTCATCCAGATGAAGTAATCAGTTTTACATATACCTCCGGTACTACTGGAGATCCAAAAGCGGCTATTTTTACGAGCAGAAATATCATTGCTAGCTCAAAGCATTTACCAGATGCAACAGGGTTGAATTCTGAAGATCTTTATGTCTCCTACTTACCCTTGGCCCACATTGCAGAGCGGTTAATTGGTCATTTCCTACGGTTCCTTGTGGGAAACCCTACTGTATTTGCTGAGAGCATGGAGGATATGCCNCANAATATCCGACAAACCGGCCCAACNGTTGTTTTTGGNACACCTCGAGTATGGGAGAAATTTTATTCAAGAATTTTAACAGGGATTGATGATGCCACCTGGATTCAACAGAAAATATATCATTGGGCAATTCATATCGGTAAAACCATCTGTGAAATCAAGGAAGCCGGAGGAAAGCCTAGCTTGTGGTTGCAAATGAAAGCTGTATTAGCCAAATTTTTTATTTTGGATAAGATTAAAGACATTTTTGGTGGAAGGATTCGTTATATGTTGACGGGGGCNGCNCCAATTTCAAAGGAAATTCTTCACTTTTTCTATTGGGTAGGCTTGCAGGTATTCGAGGGATATGGTATGACTGAAACTTCTGGTATCATATCAATACAAACAGAGGGTGAAGTAAAAATTGGTTCAGTGGGACGCGCTACCCCTGGTACCGAATTAAAAATCTTGGATGATGGCGAAATCTGTGTGCGTGGAGAACAAAATATAAATAGTTATTATAANAATGAACAAGCCACNGAGGAACTGTTAAAGCCTGATAGTAAAGGNGGATANTGGCTTCATACAGGTGATGTGGGATATGTTGATGAGGATGGATATTTATTTATTACCGATCGGAAAAAAGATATTATCATCACTGCCGGTGGAAAAAATGTGGCGCCTCAAAATATTGAAAACNTGATGAAAACCAGTCCTTATATATCGCAAGCGATGGTCTACGGAGATCGAAAGCCATATTTGACAATGTTGGTTACTTTGGATGAAGATGAAATCACCAAATTTGCTCGAGACCGAAAAATACTATATAAGGATTTAAGTGACTTATCCAAAAAAGAAGAAGTAATAGAATTAATGAATGCAATTATGAAAGAAAAGAACAAGGAATTAGCTTCATATGAGTCCATTAAAAAAATCCGTATNCTTGAAGAAGATCTAGATCAGGATAAGGACGAATTGACACCAACATTAAAGGTGAAAAGAAAAGTGGTTACAGAACATTATAATGAGCTCCTGGAAGGAATGTACTCATGAGTAAAAGAGGAAATTTTGTCGTCTTTCTCTTGATTATTTTTATGGCTTGTGAAGATAAGGAAGAACCCAATCCACTAGTTGGAACATGGAACATGACTTCTGCTTCNGGNGGAGTCTACATNAAGGTGAATAAAACNCAGGAAATTTTTNTGGGTCTNACTCAAGGNAGTATCGAAGTCTCAACNATTTCCAATGGAATAACAANTCAGACACATNCATTAAGCCAANTNAATGTTNACAATANTGATGATGGATTATTTATAAATGCTTACGAATATTNTGANAATATGGATGTTAATTATTATATCNACGATTATATCTCATCTTTAGACCAGTACGACCAGTCATCGGTTGATATTTATACGCCCAATGGATATTATGAATATGTAGGGACC
This sequence comes from Fidelibacterota bacterium, assembly GCA_002716525.1. Classification (GTDB taxonomy): domain Bacteria; phylum Fidelibacterota; class Marinisomatia; order Marinisomatales; family TCS55; genus TCS55. The sequence goes on from PBBH01000011.1 coordinate 12,665, forward strand.
CAATTTAATTACACATGGTCAGAGAATTCTTTTACGGTGAATGCAGATACGGTTTATCGCCGGCTTTACATCGATGGTAATTATGTCATGGATTCAACTCGTTATGCTGTTGCTTCGGGGACTGTGACACAAATAGGTACTGAAATCGAAGCAAATCAAAATTTTTTAATGCCGGATCAATTATTTTTGCCCGATGATGTCACAATCACGATCAATGACGATGGTACAGGAGAAATAGAGGAAACTTTTGAAGGATTTGAAGAAAGATCTGATATTGAATGGGAGGCGACCGATACAACCTTTATTTGGAGATATTGTGAAGAATATGATGGTGAAATCGAATGTAATGATGGTCCTGAGTTTATGTATCAAATAACTGAGGGATCACTCATCTTATCAGATGAACAGGATATTTGCGAAGAAATGGGAGATAGTAGTGGCGTTTATTGTGATCAAATGATGTTTTATCAATATGGTATAGAGATGGGCACCCTAGATGATTTTTGGATGGAAATGGAAGTTGTTTTTTCCAAACAGGCCGCTGCTGCAAAATTAACCAATGAAATTAGTCGGCAAAAGAAACCTAGAATTGGAAAATATTCGATTTTAAAAGGGTTTAAACCCAATAAGTAATTCCATTATTGAGTAGTGGTTAGGCATATTTAACCACTACAGTTTATAGTTTAATAAAGATTTTCTTTTTGTACATCCAGGCAAGTATCAGCCAAAACATCAATACATGAAACAGGGCGAATAGCAGGGAGCCGTTTAGGTCGCCTGCCAATGGCTGGAAGACTGTTTTATATAGGTAGGAATAGCCGGAAACCAGTTTTCCATCTAGATCAAATTTTATCATTAATAAAATTTTGGCCCAGATCCCAGAAGCCACAAAAATAAAAATTGAATTGGAACCGAAAATGACAAATGGCTTTGACCAGAGCTTTAAACCTTGAACATCAATGAGCCAAATCATGGCAGATAAAACAATGGTTGCAATTCCACCTGTATATAAAACATAAGAACTGGTCCATAATTGTTTATTGATTGGGAAAAGGAATGCCCATATCCAGCCCAGAATAACTAGTAGTGCACCAAGAACAGCCATGCGCTGAGCATTGTCTTTATGGTCATTGGCTGTCTTAATCATAGTGCCAACCAAAAATCCAATTAATACGGTTACTATAGATGGAATTGTACTTAATAAACCTTCCGGATCGAATTGAATACCTGTACCTCCCCAAAGATGGCTTTCCCCCAAAATTAATTTATCAATGACCAACACCAAATTAGTTTTCAGTCCGTATGGGTCTAATCCGGAATACCATCCGTATCCAGTAAGCAATAGCCAATAGCTTACCAGTAATCCGAAGGATATCATGACCAGCCCTTTGATATCTGTTCGAACAACGATAATGCTGGCAAAAAAATAGGCTAATGCAATTCGCTGTAAGACGCCCAGAATTCGGAGGGTAGACCAATCCCAATCCTGCTTTATAAAAGGGAAAGCATTGAGTAGAAGACCAAATACAAATATGGTGATCGTTCGGTTGATTATTTTCCAAAAGAGGGAACCGTATTTGCACATTTCGTATTTTTCAAATGAAAAGCGCATGGCAACACCTACAATAAAAAGGAAAAATGGGAACACAAGGTCAGTAAGGGTGCATCCGTGCCACTGGGCATGACGCAGTGGGGCATACACATGTGCCCATGTACCTGGATTATTTACCAGGATCATAAGGGCAATGGTAGCACCGCGAAAAGTATCCAGTGCAATCAGTCTATCTTGTTGTTGCGTCATGAATTGTCTTTATTAATTCCAAATTGAGGATCGATCTTTATGAATTTAATCATAATGAGTCCGGGAATTGTAGCCACCATAACCCAATTGAAAAAATGCTGATATCCAATGGATTCTTGAAGTGCTCCACTAAACATGCCCGGTAGCATCATCCCCAGGGCCATGAGCCCCGTACAAATAGCATAATGAGCCGTTTTATGTTCACCTTCAGATATCATCATCATAAAAAGAAGGTAAGCAGTAAATCCAAACCCGTATCCAAATTGTTCTATTGCTACAAAGGTGCTAATTAAATAATAATTATCCGGCTGGGCATATGCCATATACACATAAACCAGATCCGGGAGTTTCATGGCAAGAGCCATCCAAATGATCCAAGATTTGAGACCGTGCTTCGCAGCGAAAAAACCACCGGTAATTCCTCCCAATGTGAGCATGATCATACCTAAGGTGCCGTAGATAAATCCATATTGGGAAGTGGACAATCCTAAGCCGCCAGTTTCAATTGCATCCAGCATAAATAAAGGTGCGATTTTTACCAATTGGGCTTCACCAAATCGGTAAAGCAAAATGAATATGATAACTAAAATAATCTGGGGTTTTTTAAAGTAGGATAGAAAAACTTGAAAGAAATTCTGAATAGTTTCTTTCAAGTTTGGATCTTGATGGCTTTTATCGGAATTTGGATAAGGAAGTTTCCATTTATGGTAAAAGCTGAATCCGATAAATAGAACTGCAAGTATGCCAAAGATCATGGACCATGCAGTTGTGGTCTTTCCAGTCCAATCTTCTAACTGTCCGGCTAAAATAACCAGTAGGCCCTGACCAGTAAGAATTGCGAATCGGTAAAAAGTATTTCGTATACCAATAAACCAGGCCTGATCATGAGAGGAAAGACCCAACATATAAAATCCATCGACTGCAATATCATGAGTGGCTGAACTGAATGCCATGAGCCAGAAAAATACTAATGTATAGCGGAATGCATTGGAAGCTGGGATCGAGAGTGCAACACCTGCTAGTCCTGCCCCAATCAATAACTGCATGGAAACGATCCAAAAGCGTTTGGTGCGCAAAATATCTACGATTGGACTCCATAGGGGCTTGATCACCCAGGGGAGATATAGCCAACTGGTATAAAGGGCAATATCTGTATTAGAGAAACCCATATTTTTATACATCACTACAGAAACGATCATGACAAATGCATAAGGGAGCCCTTCCGCATAGTAAAGAGAGGGGACCCATGCCCATGTACTATAATTTGATTTTCGCATTATGACTGGTAAATGGTTTTTAATTCTGAACCTGGATAATAGTGTTTCAATATAGATGCGTAATCATGGTTTGAAAACGCCCGACCCAAGGCACCAATTTGACACATGCCCACACCGTGCCCCCAGCCCTTACCGTTCAATTGAAAAGAATCATCACTCTCTTTTGCAATTGTAAAGGCGGAGCTGTAAAGAAAGGAGGAAGATAAGATATTCCTGATTTCATATTCGGACTGAAGGAGAACGGATTGAGTTTTACCAGCTTTATCCGAATATTTTATTTCAAGATCAATGATTCGACCCGAATCTCCGGTTTTTAAGGGGTTTAATTCCAATATATTAACCGCAGTTAACTCACATTTTTCTTTTAAGGAACTCACTAATTCAGATTGCGCGAGTTTGTATGTCCAACGAAAGTATTTTCCTTTTTCGTCAACATCACCGATATAAAATTTCAGTGAATCTTCAGATACGATTTCAGGGCTACAATAAACTGCCCCTGACTCATTAACATCGGGTATTGAAAGAAGATATGGAACAGGATCACCTTCCCATACATTTTCATATTTTTCTGTGGATCCACCACAAGATTTGGAATAGCGCGCATCACAAATTTGATCATTAAAAATTAAAACTTGTCCGAGGGTATCATTCGTACTAGTAATGGAAACATCAGTTGTATTTGCCATTCCCTGGTATCTTTGGCAACAATCATCATTACAAATATCAAATCCCAGATGTTTATGTTTTTGTTCTATATTGGCCAATAACCATGACCGAGACACAATGGTCTGTGCTTTTAGGAATTCCGATGGGCATTGAGCACTCATCTCTGATGTGGCCACACATTTTAAATATTGTTCCAGAGGCAGTTCATTAATCGCAATGATTTTATGATCCATAACTGAAAATTCAATTTTTCCCCAGAATGAAGCAGTGATTCGTTTTTGCCAATGGAATCCACGACCGGCAATCATACCAAATAAAGTGATGTATGGCTCTTCATCTTGTATTGATGGAATAATATTTATTGTAGGTGATGTCACATTGAATTGGGAAATATGTAATTCGCCTTTTCGTAACTGAAGGGTCAGTTCATCCTGATTGTTACAAGATGGATATAATTTCTTTTCTGTCTCAAGTTCAAAGCATTGTGGATCAGAAAATGAGACTTGAACTGATTCTATTTTATCTTGGGGCAAAATGAGCCCAATGCGGATCAGCGGTTCAATTTTTGGAATTTCCCTAGGTATCAGCATGTTTCCATCCAGGCTTTAGCGCCTAAACCGATAATGGGGGAAAAACGAAGATCCGATAGAATGATTCGATTTTCATCAAACTGATCATTATCCATAAAATGATGTTGGGTTAACACATTGGCTTCCAACGTCATTTGTGTTAATGAATCAAGCATAGCAGAATAGATTACAGATCCTTCTTCTGTTTGAAGGAAAGTTGAAAGCCTTTGTCCGATGACAATTCGATCCAAGTAAGTATTTTGATAAGGATGAACGGTTTGCAGAGTTCGATCAATTATAAACTGGCTTTTCCAACCAGAAAAAATAGTCATGATTCTTTCAAATAATAATTTCCCCAGTGTTTGTCCAATTATTAAGTCAAAGTCTTTACTTTGTGATTCTCGTAATTGATTGATTCCGGACATGGATGAAAAAGATTCCAAAGAATGGCCTTCCTCAGTTTTTAGTTCCCATGTTTTACCAATCCATTCTGATATATCATCGAAAGGAATAAGTCTGCCTTGCAATTTTAATCCGTCTGCCGTTCCTGTGCCTCCACCAATGTAGTAGGCATTATCTATATTACGAAATGCGCCGTCTTCACAAAATTCCTCTCCCCAAGCGCACATATCTGAATCATTTTCTAATTTTTGTATAGAGTAGTGAAGTTTGAGTCCAGATTCGATTTGATCACAAAAATCAGGAATGCGTGGGCCATTTACCATGGCTTTAATTCCACGGCCGTTATCCATTTTAATCCCGGGCATGGCGATGGAAACCCGAAATAAGTCATCATCAGCAAGTGATGTTATCACCTTTTTGATACAATTCACATAAACGCGACTTTGGTTGGATTCCTGCTCAGATATTTTGAATCCATTTAGTTGATCGGATAGTGGTATTGGAGAAAAATTAGGGTCAAACTTTTCCTGGTCCGAATATTTGATCTCAATTACAGGATCTAATAATCGGAATGTATAATCATTTACTTTTTTAACGACTCCGCCTGAAACTTTTGTGGCGCCGCCATCTATGCCAATAATTTTCATACTAAACCTATTATAGATTTAAAATTAATGATTCTGTGGAATGATGCCCTTAACTGATCTTCAGAAATAGCATCTTCCTCTAATAATTGGTTAATGGTCATATGAACTTTTTCAACAATATCTGGATCATAAATGAGGTTATTCCCAAAACAGAAAATATCAACCCCTGCATTGATCATCAATTCTAAGGTTCTTTTTAGGTCATAATTATCTGAAATGGCTTTCATTTGTGGATCATCACTGAAAATAATACCGTTGAATTTCAATTCTTTACGAAGAAGTTTATTTAAAATATTAAATGAAAGTGTCGCTGGATGATCGGGATCAAGTCCACGTTGAAATAAGTGCGACGTCATAACTGCATTAAGGGATTGGTTTTCTATCAATTGCTTATAGGGTATTAATTCTGTTTCAGACCAAGAATCAGAAACATCAACAAATCCTTCATGGGTATCTTCACCAGAACTCCCTTGACCGGGGAAATGCTTACCGGCAGTTAAAATACGGTGGTTTAAGTGGGAATCAATCATGACTTTTGCGTGCTCATAGACGATATAAGGATTGTTAGAAAAACATCGTTCTTTTTTTGCAATAAAACTGGATGAATTCATTGTGAGATCAAGAACCGGTGCGAAATTTAGATTAAAGCCATGGTCAGAAAGTGTTTGGGCCGTTAGTTCTGCCTGTTTACGAGTCTCTTCTACATCATTAATTTTTCCCAAATGAGCCCAACTTTTTGTAGTGGGGAATCCATATTCTTTTTTAAGTCGGTTAACTTGTCCACCTTCTTGGTCCACGCCAATTAATAGAGGGGTCTCACTTAAGTTTTGCAGTGTTTCATTAAATGCTTTTACCTGTGCAGGCGATAAAATATTATGAGATGCAGGTGGCGTACTGGTCATATTTTGATCGTACAGAATTACACCCCCTATTGGACGCCCATCCAAGGAATTGAAAAATGATTTCGCATCTTCAGTCGATGTGCCTTGGAGTCCAACCATGAGCATTTGACCAATAAGTGTAGATTTATCTTTGGGTGAGGTAAACATGCTTTGTAAGAAATAAAAGTTAAAGATTTATGGGAGAACTTCTGTTAATTTTTCCACTATGTATAAGAGAAGAAATTTACTTGGTTTCGTTATCATATTGTTTGCCTGTGTAGGGCCCAGCCAATTCAATCCCAAACAATCCTGGGCTGAATCCACATTAAATAAACTCACTCTTCGGGAAAAGATTGCGCAAATGATGGTGTACTCAATGAATATGCGGTATATGAATTACGAAAGCCATCAATGGCGGGAAATACAACAACACCTTGCGACGGATGGAATAGGTGTTATCCATATTTGGTTTGGTGATGCAGGCAGTGCGCTCACTATGCTAAACAAAATACAGGTAGAATCAAAAGTGCCCATTTTAGTAGATGCTGATATTGAATCGGGATTGGGCCGACGATATCCAGAAGCAGTTACNTTNCCACCCATGATGGCTATTGCGGCAACGGGTGAACCACATTTTGCCTATGAAGCGGGGCGCATTGCGGCGGAAGAAAGTCGAGCAGTAGGCATACACTTTAATCTTTCTCCAGTCGTGGACGTAAATAATAATCCCAAGAACCCCATCATTAATACACGTTCTTTTGGAGAAAACCCAGATTCAGTCGACCGGTATTCCGTTGAATATATCCGTGGTTTGCACGATTATGGAATGCTGTCTACTGCAAAACATTTTCCCGGCCATGGTGATACGGAGACGGATTCCCATTCCGCGTTAGCCCAAATTCCCAGTGATTCTTCTCGCCTATGGACTATCGAATTGCCCCCTTTTAAAAGTGCCATCGATGCAGGCGTAGATGCTGTGATGGTTGCCCATGTCAATGCTCCGGACTTTCAAGATCACGCTCAGGATCCTGCCACGCTTTCTAAATTTTGGATGCAAGATATCCTGCGAGATCAATTGGGTTTTAAAGGTGTAATTATTACTGATGCCATGAGAATGGGAGGCATTATAAAAAATTATTCTGATGAATATGCGCTGGTTGCCACAATACGGGCTGGTTCAGATATTATTATTCAGAATATGAACTTAAAAAAATCTATTGATACCGTTGAAAGAGCTGTGATAGATGGTGTCATTTTAGAAGAACAAATTAATAAATCTGCTTTGAAAGTGCTAAAAATGAAGGAACGTTTGGGACTTCATCAAGATCGATTGATCAAAACAGATTATACCTATCGGGAAATTGGAAAAGCAGAGAACTTTAAAATGGCTGAAGAAATAGCACTGCGTGCTATCACCCTAGTAAAAAATGAAGAAAATGTTTTACCTCTCAGTCCGGGTATTGATGATACACTCTATGTGATTGATCTTTATGATGGACCTAATAATCACAGTGAAAGTAGCTTTACCAGACAATTAAAAGATGTTGGGAGTAATAGGAGGGTCATATCATTTCAGATCGATAAATCTGACAGTACAGTAGTGGCTGACTTTATTTTGGACCAAATCCCCGTCAATGGACTGGTTTTTTTGAATGCTTTTGCCAACCCAGTGGAGCATAAGGATGATATATTTTTACCAAAAGTAGAAGCTGATTTCATTAATCGTCTAATCCGGAAATGTGAAAAAGTGGTGATTACTAGTTTTGGAAGTCCCTACCTGATACAGGATTTTCCAGATGCACCGGTTTACATTTGTGCTTATAAAGGTAGCGGTATACTTCAAACAGCAGTAGCTAATGCGGTTAAAGGAGAAGTCGATATTACAGGGATCTTACCTGTTAGTATACCGGGAGTTGCAGAAAGAGGGACTGGGATTCAAGTCAAATCAAAAAAATGGCTTAAGAGTAATACAACCTGGGTACCCGGAAAAATTTTAAAAAAGGTACTCCCAACTGAGATTAATGCAAAAATTGAACCCGTAAAATCTATGTTGGCTGAGGCTGTCACCGATACAGCGTTTCCTGGCGGTGTCTTATTGGCAGCCAAGGATGGACAAATTTTTCTCCATGAGGCATTCGGTTATCACACCTACAATAAAACTGAGGCCGTTACAAGAGGCGATATTTATGATTTGGCTTCTATTACCAAAGTCATTGCAACCACCTCAGCGATAATGCGACTGATAGATCAGAAAAAAATATCATTAGATGATAAAGTTGTAGATCATTTACCTAAGTTTATCGGCAAGCAGTCAAACCATTTCAATCAAAAATCCCAAACAACTATTCGTCATTTAATGACACACACGGCAGGCTTGCCTCCTTTCAAACAATATTTTTTTATGGAAAGCGATGTGCAAACAAGGCTTGATTCAGTCATGAATACTGAACCTCAATTTGGGTTAGAGGAAAAAATAGTTTACTCGGATGTGGGATTAATCACTTTAGGAAAATTGGTAGAAGCAGTGGCGCAAATTCCATTGGATTTACTAGTGGATTCCTTGATCTTCAAGCCTTTGGGTATGACTTCGACTTACTATAATCCTCCTAGAGATCGGATGAAAAGAATTGTTCCGACAGAAATATCTAACATTTACAGAAAAGGTTTGATTCGCGGTGAGGTACATGATGAAAATGCCCATAGTTTAGGCGGTGTTGCCGGTCATGCAGGATTATTCTCCACAGCGAGTGACCTATCAATATTCAGTCAAATGATGTTAAATGGAGGTAATTATGGCTGGAAGCGGATTTTTAATCAGGAAACAGTGGGATCATTTACCAAGCGTGCCAATGTGGTAGAAGGCAGTTCTCGAGCTTTGGGTTGGGATACACCTGATGGGCAAGCATCTGGAGGTGTATATCTTTCGAGCACCAGCTATGGCCACACTGGATTCACGGGGACATCTTTATGGATTGACCCGGAGAATCAAATGTTTGTCATCCTTTTGACCAATGCAGTACACCCAAATCGTGCCAATAAGAATCCCAATTATTTCGATTGGAGGCAAAAGATCCATGCCGCAGTATATGAATCCATTGGATTATCAGAAAAAAATNTAAATCTTAAATGGCGAGAAAGATGGAAGTAGGCATGAAGGGAAAAGAAAAAAGAAAATGGTCGCAATACTTTTGGATCTTTCTCTTTTTGATCGGGTGTAGTGAACCATTTAATTGGGTGGAAACTCTCTCGAAGCCTTGGATGCTATCCGAAAAGGAAATTTCGGAAATTTTACCTCAGTTTCAACAAAAATTTCCTGACTTTCACGATCGGCTGAAGGCATTCGCTGTGTGGCAAGTAGGTAAGCCTTACGAATTGTTTTGCCTTGGGGAAGAGGCCGGGGAGGATAAAGACCCAATTTTTCGACTAGATGTTTCAGATTGCACTGTTCATGTCCTCACAAGCTTGGCCAGTGTACAGAGCTTAACCTGGAATGAAGCAAAAATCAATTTGATCAATATTCATTACAAACCTAATGAGAATGGTATTTCTATACCTACATACAAAAGTCGATGGCACTACACAACGGACAGGATTCAAGATCATCCTTCAACAAGAAATATTACCCTTGGATTGTTGCCAAATGATCAACTTAAGACTGTAACAATCACATTAAATAAAAAAACTGATGGGAAAACTTTTCTTGATCTGGATTGGCAAAAACCTACATCGATCCAATATATTAGCAGTGAGAATCTTAATTCAAAAGTTCTCGAAAACTTACCCAATGTAGCCGGTGTAGCTTTTGTTAGAGAATCATATTTTAAAATGGGATTGGTGGTGGCTCATGAAGGGATGGTGATTGATCAAAAAAATATTATCCACGCTTCTGCAGAATATGGTGAAACAGTGAGTATGGATTTTATGGAATATTATTTCAGGGAAGAAGGTCCATTGTTTGATGGTGTACTGTTTTATTCATTCCACCCTTTAACGGAGTAGATCATTGCACTGGATCGATCTATCTATCATTTTAATTTTTCTCGCTGGATTCTCCATATATGGCATTTATCAAAGTCGATTCAATAAATCCTCCGAAGATTATTTTTTAGGCGGTAGAAATTTGCCTTGGCCTGTGGCCATGTTATCCATTGTAGCAACTGAAACATCGGTTCTCACTTTCATTAGCGTTCCCGGTTTGGCATATCGGGACGATTGGTTTTTTCTTCAATTAGCAATTGGATATATTATTGGACGTGTGATCGTTAGCTTTTTTTTACTGCCCCAATATTTTAAATCCGGCGTGAATTCAATATATGAAATCATTGGACATAAATTTGGCCCTGAAATTCAAAAGGTAGCTTCNGGTNTATTTTTAATTACACGCGTATTGGCTGATGGCGTTCGGTTCTTGGCAACAGCCGTAGTTGTGCAGGTAATCACTGGTTGGTCACTCACACTAGCAGTCATTGTAATTGGTGCTGTGACACTCATTTACACACTATCAGGTGGAATTAAAACCGTTGTGTGGGTAGATAGTATTCAATTCATTCTATATTTATTTGGCGGGGTCGCATCTATTTTTATTTTATTGAATTATATTGATCAGTCATTATTCGAAGCGATATCAACCCTTTCTGATCAAGGCAAATTGGCTATTTTCAATTGGAAGGGAGATTTATTAAGGGAACCGTATCTATTTATAAGTGCATTATTAGGTGGTGCATTATTATCCTTTTCATCCCATGGCGTGGATTATATGATGGTCCAAAGGGTATTAGGTACAAAAGACCTCGATTCAGCGAAGAAAGCCATGATCGGCAGTGGAGTTTTTGTATTTATTCAATTTGGCGTGTTCCTTTTGGTCGGCTCATTGATTTTTGTATTAATGGGTGGCGTAGAATTAGAGCGTGATCGTGAATTCACATCATTTATTGTTAATTATCTCCCAATAGGATTGAAAGGAGTGTTATTAGCGGGAGTCCTATCGGCGGCAATGTCCACCTTAAGTTCATCCATAAATTCGTTAGCCTCTTCAACCGTTACAGATTGGCTGGGTGGAAATCAATCCATCCAAAAGTCTCAAATAATCAGTTTGATTTGGGGTCTGGTTTTAATTGGCATTGCACTATTATTTGATGAAAGCGACTCTGCCATTGTGATCGTTGGATTGAAAATTGCATCTTTTACTTATGGAGGGTTACTAGGATTATTTTTACTAAGTAAAATAAATCGAAAATTTCATCCCATCAGTTTGGTCACGGGATTAATTGCTAGTTTTTTGATAGTTTTTTATTTAAACCAGATTGGAATCGCCTGGACCTGGTTTATAGGTGTTGCTGTTGTAGTCAACTTTACCGTCACTCATATAGTTAATCTGGTTTTCGATAATTAACTTTCATTCGATCCAACCGCTTATATTGCCAATTCATCCGATGAGTAAAGCTATCATAATCACGATTTTTTTTAGACGACCATAATACTTCCGCCATAGCACTCATCCGAGGAAGTGCCATATATTCTGCTTTTTCAGGTGTCTTGATATATTCAGTCCATAAATTTCCCTGTCCACCAAGGATAAAATCTTTTTTGTTTGGTTCAATATTATCTGGGATAGGTTCGAAATTATAGACAATCTCCAAAGGAAGAAATCCGCCGATAGCTAGTGGTTCATTCTTCCTATTTTCCGATTGATAATAATCAAAATAGGCATGGGAGGTAGGCGACATGATTACCTCATGCCCTGCATTTGCTGCGGCNATTCCCCCGTCCATACCGCGCCAGGATTGAACGATAGCCCCCGGTGCTAATCCGCCTTCAAGAATCTCATCCCAACCGATTAAACGCTTACCAAGACCATTTAAAATTCCTTCGATCCGTTTTATGAAATAGCTCTGGAGTTCATGCTCATCATGAAGTCCCTGAGCTTTGATTAATTCCTGGTCTAGGTTATGTTCCTTCCAACGGTCTTTAGGACATTCATCACCGCCAATATGGATGTATGGTCCAGGGAAAATGTCAGCCACCTCGGTCAATACGGTTTCAAGAAATTCGAAAGTAGATTCTTTCCCAGCACAAAATACTTCTTTATGTACTCCCCAAAGCTTCGCTACTGTATGTGGGCCCCCAGTGCAGGATAACTCTGGATAAGCGGCGAGGACCGCGCGAGTATGGCCTGGCATTTCTATCTCAGGGATTACGGTGACATAACGCTTTTGTGCATAAGCAACGACCTCCCGCATTTCTTCTTTCGTATAATACCCTCCATATCGTTTTCCATCATATTGATGGGGTTTATCACTATAATGGCCGATTAATGATTCATCGCGGAATGCGCTGATATTCGTTAATTTTGGATAAGCATCAATTTCAACACGCCATCCTTGATCCTCAGTAAGATGCCAATGAAAAATATTCATTTTATGCATGGCAATGTAATCAATGTATCGTTTAACGAATCCAATATCGAAAAAGTGGCGTCCAACATCCAAATGCATACCTCGCCATTTAAATCGNGGGTTATCTTTGATCTCAATTTGATTAATTTGAATACCCTGATTAGATTTATTGCCAGAGTCCAATAACTGGCGAAATGTTTGAATCCCATAGAAGATACCATTTGGTGTTCCTGCATTGATTTGTACTGTCTGATCGCTAACACTTAAATGATATCCTTCTTCACTGTAGGAATTATTATCTTCAATTACATTCAAGTTGATTGTTTTACTGGAAAAATCTGAGACTAATAATCCATAATCAGAATAAAGATTTTCCGATAATATTTCTTTTAGCGAATTAAGATCTTTATGTCCATCATTTTGGGTCACAGCCCATTGGTTATTTATTAACGTTTGGCTTTTTCCTATTAAAATTGAAGAAGGTAAAGGGACCAAACCCAAATCATCAGTAGTAGGTTTTGAATCGCACCCAATCATCCATAACAATGTTGTTTGAGCCAGGATATTTATCAACTTTTTCATTACCGTCAATTCTTATAGCTTGAAGGCTTGTCCTCTCTGTGCTATGTTAAAACCCGTATTTTTAATTTGGTTTTGAGCATTGGAATTATTTGTCAATGCAGGGTTAGTATGGTTCAAATGAATAAAATGAATGCCTGTTTTATCTTCAACGGATTCTAGCAATTTCATCGTTTCTATGATAAACGGGTGGGGAATTTCAGTCATGTCCCTACCAGGGAGTTCATCATCTGTGAAAAAAGATCCATCCATTAGGGTATAATTGTTTTCGGATACAATTTGGCTAATGTCTTTATCCCATTTTTCCCATTTATCAATATCGGGAATGAAAATAAGTGATCGGTTCGGGCCCTTAATTTTATATCCCACTGTTTCTGAAAATTCATCTCGATGAGGAACAAGAAATGGTGTAATCGAAATTCTTTTGTTCAATTCGGTTGGTTTGCCATTTTTAATTTTTCTCAGGCTAATGTTCTCTAAATCTACTAATTGACTCCAAGGTCCATTTGTTCTTAGAAATTTTCCCATTTTGGGCATAACGTACACAGGTGTTTCCTTTGTACCCATAACTTCTCGTCCAAGGTGCATGAGTCCTGAATAGTGACCAATATGGGCATGAGTTAAAAAAACACCTTTGAACTTCTTAGGATTATTATTTGTGAGTATTTCAAATTGTTTTGGGAAGTCAGGAGTTGCCTCGATCATCCACGTTTCATTTGAATTTGGATCGACAATCCCAAGGCAATTTACTAATAGTTTTTTGGCCGGATCATTCCATCGATCAATACAACACTTTTTTTGGCAGCCTGCGTGAGGTACGCCCCCATCCTGGGCGATACCAAGAACGACCACGTAAGGTTCTTGAATGGGCTCTTGTACACATCCATTGAGCAGGACGATAAGAATAATATTAATGAGCCGTTGGTTCATGATTCTTTCCTCTTCAATTCAAGTACAATTACAAATGGATGCGAAGTAGATCTCGTTTTAATTTGGACCAAAGAGATCTCCTTATTATAACTTTGAATTTCCAATGAACGGTTTGGGCGATCGAGCAAATACGCTTTATTGATTTGTTCACCTTTAGGTAATCTGATTTTGAGTTTTTTATTAATCGGGATATTAAATACGGTCATATAAATATTATCTCCCACCTTTGGCTTGGTATAATAGCCCCAGTCCTGCTTGTCTAACCCTGCATGGCCACAGTTATAAACGGCTTCACCGTATTTTTCCATCCATTGTCCAATCTCTTTGGCAATTCGTTTTTCTTCTCTGCGAATTGTACCGTCTGCTTTCGGGCCAAAGTTAAGTAGAAAATTTCCGCCCAATGATACACTATGGATAAGCATTTCGATTAATTCATTAGGTGATTTTACATGACTGGTGGTCCAATCCTTGTGAAATCCCCATTGATTCTCAGGTATTGTCATACAACTTTCCCAGTCCACTTGGATGATGGCAGTATCACCAGTGTCAGGAAGACGGCGTTCATAACCCGATTCATAGTCGCCCATTAGTCTCCCATTACTATCTCGATGGCGGCTGCCATGTTCATCAGCGCGCATTCGACTGTTCACGATTAAACCGGGATGAATTTTTTTTAAATAATTTTCCAGTTCATAAGAAAACTGTCCATTTAATTTCCATGATTGATCCCAAGTGCCATCGAACCAAAAACCTTTGACTTCGGGATATAATTTCAATAATTCTTCCAGCTGATTTTTTGTGAATGATTTAAATTGTTCAAATGCAAATTGATCCGAATCTGATTTGATCTCTTTTCGCCAATTCGGATGGTGCCAATCAAGAATAGAGTAATAAAAATATACATCGATACCTTCCTCAGTATAAGCATCCACAAATGGACGTAGTAAATCATTATTATAGGGTGTTGATTCTACATCGAATTCTGTGAATTTACTTGGCCACAAACAAAACCCATCATGGTGCTTTGTTGTAATGGTTACATACCGTGCTCCCATGTGTTTCGCCATTTTCGCCCATTTTTTTGGATCGAACCGACTTGGGTTAAAATCATATTGTAATGAATCCCAGTGGGCGCTAGGAATTGCAGCCCAGACCGGGAGCCACTCTGCGGCACCGGTATAGATTTTACCTTCCCACTCTCCACCAGGTATGGCATATAATCCCCAATGGATGAATTGTCCAAATCGATTTGTACGCCACTTTTCCATAGCGGTGTCTGTTCGCTTTTCGGTTAAAAGCGGCCCATATTTCACAGTTATTACTTGCCCGAATAGAGGAAGGGAAATTATTATCTGAAATATAATGGCTTTAATCATATATATAATATTTCTGAGACTGATTTTTAAAAAAATCATCGTTAGTTAAGTGTGAAAAAATCTTTCCTTTTTTTAGATCTTCACTAAATCCATCCTGTCCCCATAACCGGGCCATTCCTGATTCTTTAATTGTTAATTGTTTCGGATAAAGTTGGTAAATAGCATTGATGACATGAACTCCCACTAATGCACTATTGTATTTGTTCCTATTCGTGATCATGAGTTCAACGCCTTCACAAAGCTGCTCTTTATGCTTTGGGTCAACAGCCATCCCAGGAATATCAATTGGTGTATAACTTACAGGTTTAAAGACCACCCCAGGGAGGTTTAGATTATTTAAGGCGATCGCAAGATCTCTTTTCTGGATCCAAGGGGAACCAACTTGCTTAAAAGGTTTTTGAGTGCCACGGCCTTCATTTAGGTTTGTTGCTTCCAGCAAACACATGCCTGGGTAGACGATTGCTGTTGCCAAATCAGGAATATTTGGAGATGGTTTTACCCAGGGCAGATTTGTCTCATCCATCCATATCGATCGGTTCCAATTTCTGACAGGAATAACAGTAAGATCAGGGTTCATATCGATCCAATTTTCCCCAATGATCATTTGAGCTAACTCCCCTACTGTCATGCCGTATCTAATGGGAATAGGGTAGAACCCAACAAATGATTTATGTTTTTGAGCCAATAAAGGACCTTCAATTTTTTCCCCGGCTATTGGATTTGGACGGTCAAGAACCATCACTTCTATACCAGCATCTGCTGCAGCTTCCATAACCAAACCAAGAGTGGAGATATAGGTATAGAACCGAGCACCAATATCTTGAATGTCATAAATGATTAAATCAAGTCCTTTCAATTGCGCTTGGGTAGGTTTGCGATTTTTGCCATATAGACTCACCACTTCTGGTAGGCGTTTTAATTGGCCATTATAATCTACTTTTTCACCTGCTGCTGCTTCTCCAAACAAACCATGCTCTGGTGAAAAGATGATTTTAAGATTAACATCTTCTAGCTCAAGGAAACGTTCATAATTGGGGACCCCATTTCTATCTATACCCGTTTGGTTCGTCACTAGCCCAACTTTTTTATTGGTAATTAATTCAGATCGATCATCTAATAGGACATCTAAACCCACCTTGACTTTCGCCAAATTTACAGGTTCATCTATTTTTTCCTGTTTCTGTTGAACTTGATGGATTGATTTTGGTGGTGTGCTACAACCAATTATTAAGAGTATAAGAAAAGGGAAACTATATTTCATTACTTTAATAAAGTAAATTTTTTGGTGAGAATCTTCTGTCCTTGTGATAGGTTTACCAAATACAACCCTGATGGTGCTTCCAAACCATTAGGCAGTCTTCCATTCCAAATGAATTTCTGATTTCTAGTAGCCAAAGGCTGAACAGAAATTCTAACAATTTCTCTACCTATAATATCTGTAATAAATAAGTAGGCGATTGGGCTCTTTTCAAATAATTGGAATTCAATTGTTATAGAACGATTAGATGGATTTGGATATAGGGCTGATATATTTAATTTTTTCGGAATTTGAGCAATTTCACCATCTACAGAAGCAATAGGACCATCAAGGTATTCCATGATCCTAGCCATGATATCATTTCGTTTTTCTTGTGGATAGATCGTTTCAAATCCGATACTCAGATAGACTAATCCTCCAGAGACAGGGCTACCATCAAAACCACCTAAATAGGCTATCCCGGCGCCACCTCTCGTATCATAATCCACGTCATCGAACTTTAGTATAATATCCGCATTTTCGACAGGTTTTATTCCATCAGGCCAATCAACATCGTAAGTGCCATTTGTCCCATCATCAAATGATAATGAAATATTTTCCAGGAATGTACCAGTGACACCTGTTGCGTTATATGTGCCCTGTTTTCCTCCAGCTGCGTCAGTTAAATAGGTTGCTCTTAGAAATTTTTCATAAAATACTTGGTCTGTTACGTTCCCTTTCTCCGAAACATCATAACCTATTTCCGATCCAGATACGAATAATCGCCCGCCGCCTTTCAAAAAAGCTTGAATTAAGGATTGTTCTTTTTCAGAAAAGGTGGATGTGCCTGAACTTTCTTCACCTAGTATCCAGTCTACAATTAAATAGTCGCTGATTTTTATCCGTTCATTCATTACAGCTTCGTTATTTGCAGAATCAAAAAGGTATTTCCCATTATGAATTGCATCACCATGCTGACGTATAAAATCAAATGTGTTTTTTGTCCCGTTCACTCGATCAAAACCATTTACAATTAATACTTTAGGCATGGTTGTAGAAGTAACAACGCCTAGCACTTCTGTGTAATCGCTATCGCCGTATTCATTTATAGCTTTGACTTTTAAGTAATATGGGATATCTGGATTTAGGTTTTGTAAAAGAATCGGGCGAGAGGTAAACAAACCTAAATCTTCCGTTTGGTCTGAATTGAGAAAAATTCTTATTACCTGAAAAGATGTTGCTCTGTCAGCACCGGTAAAATCGATTGATGCTACGCCGCTACCTAAATTGGTAACTGAGATATTCATAGGCGTTGATGGTGCTGTTTCGGCGCCCAGCTTCACTTTTATTAATTCCCATAATTCATCGTAACCACTATCATATCCCAGAGCCCATATTCCGATGCCTTTTAAATTTTTTAATAAGGCTAGGTCATACTTTTTTGAAAGAGAAAGGCTGTCATCATACCAGGCTTGAAACCATCCCGGATTTTGGTATTTATACCAGGGCGTTTCAGAAATATTATCCCAGATTTTTCCGTAAGAGAGGGCTTTAGATTCAGCTGTTGAAAAAATAACAGCACTTCCATCACCGGTGGTGCTGGCATCTTTTTCTCCTGAACTAGCCGGCCATTCGTAACCGTAATAGGGACATCCTAAGATAATTTTACTTGTATTATTTGCTGTAACAGAAAGGTATGTATTCACTGTGTTGGTAATATTGTAAGACCCACCATTAAGTGGAGCTACTGGCCCGGTTGTTGAACTGCCTTTCCAATAGTAATCATAGCCCATAATGAATAATCCATCACTTTCATTAGCTAAAGCATTAAAATCCCAAGCATTATTCCAGTCTACTGCTGGTGTAGCAAGCGTGACCTTGGCATGGGAAATTTCATTCCTAAGTGCGCTCCGGAGATTTTTAATAAAAGTGACTAAGTTAGATTTTTGAGAAGCTGGAAAAGCTTCAAAATCCACATTCACCCCATCAGCACCAGCCCGCTTCACTTCATACACTAGATTCTTAATTAAATTTTCTTGATTATTTGTATTGCTCAATAATGTTTCTAAGTCTGATGTATTAAAAAGTGTGACTGTAAGAACAACTTCTACACCATTTGTATGAGCCTTGTTAATCAGATCAGTTGCTGGCCACCCATGGAGATCTATGAGTTCTCCAGCCGCATTTGCTTCTGCAGAGAAATAAGCAATAGTGGTAAGAAGTTCATATTGATAATTTTGCCAATTGGTTCCCTGCCAATAAGGATGATAACCAAAGACCATTCTAGATGGCCCTTTTTCTCTGGTTTTTATCGGATCGGCCGGTCCTGTATATGTTTTGTAGGCTGGTTCTAAATAATTTGCCTTATTGTAGGTCAATTCAATTTGATGAATACTCTTGAACTGTAGTTCGCTCGAATCTTGTGCGAGAAGGGAAACTGCTAGAACTAATTCATTAAACATGACAGTTAGAAAAAATGTCTTCAATGGTTTCACGCCTACGAATGAGTCTATGACTGGTTTCTTCAAGAAGTATTTCTGCAGCACGTGGTCTGGTATTAAAATTATGAGACATGGCAAAACCATAAGCGCCTGTATCCATTACAGCAATTAAGTCTCCTTCTTTAGTAGCAGGGAATGCTCTGTTTTCAGCTATGCGGTCTGTATTTTCACAAATTGGTCCGGTAAAATCAAAAGTTCCAATTGGATCCCCATGAAAACCGACTTTATAAATACGGTGGGTAGCACCGTAAAGAGCAGGGCGCATAAGCGTTTCCATTCCTGCATCCAAACCGATGAAATTTTTATAGCTATCTTTAAGTCCAATGACTTTGGTTAAGATAAAGGCTGCGTCTCCAATTAAGTATTTTCCTGGTTCGAGCCACAACGCTGGTGCAGAATCATTTTTATTGTATTGGTTATAAAATACTTTTGATAATTCAAAAAATACAGTATCTAAATTTAATTCTTTTTCATCATCGGAATAAGGAATGCCCAGTCCACCGCCCATGCTAATAAAATCAAATTGAATTTTTAATTCTTCTTCAATTTTATTTGTAGTTTTTAAAATAGCAGTTAATAATTTGGGGAAATATGATTCAGTCAAGACACCTGATCCAGTCATGCATTGAATTCCGAATTTCTGAATTCCTGCATTTTTTGCCTTACGGTAAGCGCCGATAATTTTCTCGACAGGAATTCCAAACTTTGCATTTTCGCCTGCTGTGGTAATTTGGGAAAAAGTACCTTTGCCAAATCCTGGATTTAGACGGAATGAGATCCGAGTTGGTAAATTTTCCTGCGTAAGTCTATCAAAGGATGTTTCATCGTCTAAATTCAAATAACACCCCTCCTCAATTGCCAGTGATAAGTCAGTAATAGATTCATAATTCCCGGTGTAAATACAATTAGCTGGATCAATCTCCGCTTTTTTTACTGCGTAAATTTCACCTGGACTGGAGCAATCTCCTCCAATTAAGGGAAGAGTCTCCTTCATGATCTTTATCAAATGAGGGTTACTGTTGGCTTTTATCGCATAACAAATGTGATATTGATGAAAATATTTCTTTAAAACATCATTTAATCTTTTTGCATTGGACTGAATTCTCTCTGACGAATAGATATAACAGGGCGTATCGTAGTTATTAGCAATTTCAGTTAATTTTTTGATATTCTGGACTATATGTAGAAGTGGATGGTTATTCATGCTAATTTAGGTTTTTGTTGCAGCCATAAACTTATTCAATTCTAGTTTGATGTCATAAATGAAAGTAGAGAGTATGAGCAACTAGTTTTATTTAATTTCTCTATAGAAAAATTAATGATGCGATCTAAATCAATTTTAATAAACATGATTCTTTCATCCATTTTGATAAGTCAGTCAAATTATAAAACTTATCTAGGCGATGGACTTACAAACCTTTTCTCTATCCCAAGTAATCGAACAATAATTATTTCAGGTATTATTGCAACAGGATTTGCATCAAATTACGATAGATCTATCCAAAGTGATGTAGAAAACAATGCTCTGATGTCAAAGCAATTAGCTATTACAGGTGATTACTGGGGATTAACAGGACAGTTTTTACTATGGGGGGCGTTCTCTTTTTCAGATAATAAGAATGAGAAATTTCAGTATGCCAGTACGGCGTTTCTGGCTAACGGAATGATTACCTATGGTATTAAATATATTGTTGGTCGGGAACGGCCTGATAGGAGCAATAAAAGATCTTTCCCATCAGGACATACATCGAATAGTTTTTTAACAGCTTCAGTGGCTCAAGAAATATATGGATCAAAAGTGGGTATTCCAGCTTACTTAATGGCAACACTCAGTGGATTAAGTCGTATTCAGGATAATAAACATTATTTATCTGATGTAATTTTTGGTGCTACATTGGGAATTGCCGTCGGAAAAGGATTTGGTCATGTATATCGTCAAAACAGGAAATTAGTTCAAATCCGGGTTATTCCATTTCAGCAAACATTAAGTATATCCATGGATTTATGATAAAAATCAATTATTCAATAAATATGTATATAACCATATATTCTAGATATGATGAATATGGTTTCTACCGTATATAGATGATAATAACCCAATTGTGTTAAAAATTCTTATAGATACACACATATTATCAAAGTATACACATTATGTTTATATCATAAATCCCAAGCTAACCTANGTTCATTTCCCATAACTGGAAAGTATGTAAGANTAATAAAAATTAATACAGAATACTATAAATGAAGTTATAGATTTGCATTCATGTTTTCATCTAATACATATCAAAATCGAAGAAAAAACCTTTTTAATAGNATTGAACATGGTTTAATCCTATTTCCTGGAAACAACCCAGTTCCAATGAATTATCCATCCAATCATCTTCCATTTCGTCAAGATAGNAATTTCATGTANTATTGNGGACTCGATNTTTCNCATNTAANNCTTGTGTTAGATGTTGANNANGGNGAANCNATNCTNTTCGGTGATGATNTATCTGTNGATGAAATNGTATGGGAAGGCGAACGNACTCCNATTTCNCAAATGGCTGAATNATCTGGANNNGATCGTTTTTTATCNTCNTCNGATTTANAAACNTTTATNCAAAAAAAAGATAANGAAGTACATTATTTACCNCTTTATCGNNNNGATCAGAAAATGTTNGTTTCTGANNTNCTTAATGGNATANGTAATGGNNCATCAANANAACTTATNCANNCTGTNATAAGACAAAGATCCATAAAATCTAGCGATGAGCTTGCAGAGATTGAGTTGGCACTGGATATTACATGNGAAATGCATAAAATAGCCATGCGNCAAACCAAGCATGGTATGATNGAACAATCCATNGTAGGAGCTATGGAAGGATTTGCGCTTTCAAAAGGTCGAAGATTAGCATATCCCATTATTTTTACCATCCATGGAGAAATACTTCACAGTAATGTCTATACCAATGTCATGCATTCTGGCCAATTAGCATTAAATGATTCTGGTGCCGAATCACCGCTACACTATGCAAGTGATATAACACGTACTTTCCCCGTTAATGGAAAATTCTCCCCNACNCAGAAAGAGATTTATNAAATTGTANATAACATGCAGGCCGTTGCNTTTGATTATTGTAAGCCTGGAAACTCCTATAAAGATGCACATTTGGCTACAGCTAACGTTGCAGTGGAAGGACTGAAGTCTATTGGACTGATGAAAGGAGAGACTGAGCAGGCTGTAGAAGCAGGAGCGCATGCTCTTTTTTTCCCTCACGGACTTGGTCATATGTTAGGATTGGATGTCCATGATATGGAAGGCCTCGGCGAAGACCTTGTTGGATATGATAATAAAAGTGAGCGTAGTGATCAATTTGGTTTGGCCTATTTACGATTAGCAAAAAAATTGGAACCCGGGTTTGTTTTAACTGTTGAACCTGGAATTTATTTTATACCACATTTGATTGACCAATGGCAATTAGATGAAAAACACAAAGAATTCATTAATTATAACGCTTTAGTGCCCTTTCGCAATTTTGGGGGAATCCGGATAGAAGATAATGTTGTTATTACAGAAGATGGATTTCGGATTCTCGGGCCACACATTCCTCGTACTATTGATGAAATAGAATCCATAATGGCTCAATAAAATGCGAAAAGCGATCTGGCTTTTACTGTCCTCCTTTGGAATTATGTTCGCCGTACTTTCTTGGATGCAGGAATCAGGAGTCATTTCAACTGAAATTGGCGCTCTTAAAGGTGTCGCAGCACTCGTTACCGGTACAATATTATATTTTACGATTCCACGTTTTTTAGACTGAATCCTTTTTGTCGCTTCAATTTGGGGAATTAATTTCACTCAATCAATAAAGGAAGCGGTTATGGAATCAGCAACAAATCAAAGTCGATTAACGAGAAGATCATTTCTTAAAAAGGCTGGTGCGATTACTTCTGTCGCGGCCATTTCTCCTTTTACAATTTCATCGTTATTAACCCGTTCATCCGATGACAGGCGGATTATTGTTATTGGTGGAGGTCTGGCTGGATTATCATGCGCTTATGAATTAGACCAAGCTGGATACAATGTAGTTTTGTTGGAAGCACGATCACGTCCTGGAGGACGAGTTAGAACATATCGTGATCCTTTTGCTGATCATTTATACGCTGAAATGGGCGCTGAATATGTGGATAGTACAGATACATATGTAAGGGACTATTGTAAAAAGTTTAATTTAAAAGTTTTGCCAGCCAAACAATATGATGGTGTTTATGTAAGGGGAAAATATCTAACCATGAAAGGTTTGAAGTCTGGGATGGATTCATTGCCCTTTGAAGGAACTCAGAGTGGACAATTATTTGGTCAGGAAGTTCATTATATTCAAAAGTGGATAGATTTGGTCAAACAAAAAGGGGAACATTCTCCCGAAGTACAGGCATTAGACAAAATGTCAGTTGAGCAGATGTTGAAAAAGGGTGGCGCACCAAAGGATATTATAGATTTATATACATACACCAATGCGACAGAATCAACAGTGGCGCCATCAAAAATGTCTGCCTTGTATATGGTGTTGGCAAACGCAAGGACATCGGCTTTCAGTGAAGATACAGTGGAAGGCCGCATTTTTGGCGGGAATGATCAATTACCCAAAACATTCGCAAAAAAACTAGGGGCAATAATTAATTATAATCGGCCACTGCAACGCCTAGTTTTTGATAATAATGGTGTCACTGCCACTATAACTGAGAACGGGAAGCGTACCTCGATTAAAGGAATAAACTGTGTGTTAGCAGTTCCAGCTACTATACTAAGAAATATAAAAATCAATCCTGGGTTTTCTGCAGAAAAGACAAATTGTATTCAAAAGCAACAATATGGCCATGTGATGAAGATAGCGATGCAGTATCGCCGGCGGTTCTGGGACGAGAAAAATTCCATTGGTCAGCGTGTTTTTACTGATACTCCGCTTCGCAGAATATATCATTTCTCAATTGATCAGCCAGGCCCACGAGGAATATTGCTAACTTTTACTTCTGGTGAAGATGCCAGAAAACTGGGGCGATTACCGGAAGAAAACCGAATGAGGATAGCTCAAAATACCTGTACAAGTATATGGCCAGAAGCACCACAATACTGGGAAAATGGAATTACAAAATACTGGAATGAAGACCCTTGGGTGAAAGGCAGTTATTCATTGGCTGGAATTGGACAGAAAGGTTTTAGAGAGATCTTGGCAAAACGTGAGGGACCAGTATTTTTTGCTGGTGAACACACGGCTGTCAACAGAGCTTCGATGAATGGTGCCATTGAATCAGGACTGCGTGCCAGCGAGGAATTAAAAAGAGCAGTAAAAGTGTAAATGTTATTTTCTTTATTGTATCTAAATGGATAAATACGATTCAAAAGTAGTGGGTCTCGATGCTGGTTTGCTCATCGGGAAGTTTTTTTTGAATACGGAAGAATTGCACTACGGATATTGGCCTGATGATAAAACTGCAACAGCTCAAAACTTTGCAGGGGCACAAGCGCGTCATTCACAATTGATTATTGATCATATACCTGATGGGGTTAAGCGTATTCTAGATGTAGGAAGCGGTTCAGGTAGCTTAGCTCAAAAATTAATTAATCTAGGCTATAAGGTAGATTGTGTGGTGCCAAGTGAATTCTTAGCGGAAAAAATTGAGGATAAACTTGGAAAAAATTCAATTATAAATGTATGCAAATTTGAAGATTTGGAAGTATCGCAATCTTATGATCTTATTCTTTTTAGCGAAAGCTTTCAATATGTCCGAATGGAGCAATCAATTGATAAAATTGTATCAATGTTGCCGAAAAATGGTCATTTACTGATCTGTGATGTATTCCATAATAATGTTACTGGCGTTAGTCCTATGCGGGGAGGTCATCGTTTGGACTTGTTTGAAAATCAGATTTCTAAGAGTTTTTTAAAGCAAATTACCAATCTTGATATTACCGCAGAAACGGCGCCCACATACGATTTTCTGAATCAATTATTAAACGAGGTAGTAATACCAATTTCTGATCTCTCTGATAATTATATAAATTCTAATTATCCAAAATTATCCAAACTATTGAAATGGAAATATCGCAAAAAACTAGACAAGATTACGCAGGTATGGTCTTCAGGTCAACTAACTGGTGAAAATTTTATAAAGTTTAAGTCGTATCGCCTATTGATTTATAAAAAATAATTAATAAAGGATTTTAGAATCTACCTTTCAATATTAATTGTTTTCCTTTCGGTAGTTTTCATTACTCAAATCCAAAAGAATAGTTCACCCATACTTAAGCAATTGTTCAATTGGTTTCCTCCAATCCTTTTTGCTTATGTGATACCAGCAATTATTACCCACTCGTTTGATTTAGACCTAGGTAGTTCTCCCATCCATTACTACAGCAAATGGCTCATCATACCTTTGGCCATATTAACTGTAATGAGTGCAATGTCATTTTCTCAGCTAAAAATTGTTGGTCTGAAACCCATTATACTTTTTGTATCGGGATCTTTTATTATTGCTATCCTTCCTCCGGTGTTAGTAAAGATTATTGGTATCTTTAATCCTGCTCTTTATGCAGATTTTATGTCAGCCGAATTATGGAAAGGGTTAGTGCCAATTGTGGGGAGTTGGATAGGTGGAAGCACTAGTCAATTGGTGCTAAAAGAGGTGGTCGACTGTTCAGAAGAATTATTCGTTTCCGTATTAGTTCTGGATAATATCCTAGTAAATATATGGACGATCTTTATGTTTCAAATGATTAAGCGTAGTGACCAAATAAATAGATGGTTACAGCTACCGACAGCAAAACCGCCGTTATCAAGCTATGCAGAAAAGGACACTAAGAAATCATCCTCTGTCACCTTAGCTGTTATTGCTTTGGTTGCTGTATGTTTTTTTATTATCGATATTTCTTTTTTATCAAAAGTCGTTATTTTATCAATTATTGGATTGAGTCTTGGCAATTTAGTATCATTTTGGGATCATAAAATTGTTCTTAAAATGGGAGGATTATTAATATTAATAATTATGGCAATTCTTGGACTAAAGTTGAATTTTAATGCACTTGAAATCCCAACAATGTTGATTCTAATATCCGTTATATGGTTAGTTTTACATTACATTGGAATGATGCTAATTGCATATTATTTAAAGATCCATGCTGCGTGGATACCCATAGCTAGTATGGCAAATTTAGGTGGAATATCAACTGCGCCTGCNGTAACGGCAGCCTATGAAAAACAATGGATGCCGCATGCTATCGTTCTATCAATACTAAGCATGGTTAGTGGAACCGCATGGGGCTTACTAACAATTTATTTATTTGGATATATGATCTAATGCGAAAATTAACTANTCCAATTGATGCGCTAGATTGAAATAATTATTCTCCTTTGTAATNTTATGGTTAATNATGTCTGTATTTAGTACNCCACCTCCCCGATATTCAACATTTGAAGCTGAACAATTAGCCAAATCAAAATTTGGAATCAATGGACANGCAAATCCTTTAAGNAGCGAGAGGGATCAAAATTTCTTGATCCGAAGTGAGGAAGATTCCTTTATACTAAAAATCTCAAATTCAGCTGAATCTTTTGATGAATTGGATATGCAGAATAAAGTGATGCAGCATATTGTAAAAGTTGATCCAGAATTTGAATTAACACTCCCTTTATGTTCTTTAAATGGAGATGAGATTATTCAAATTGAAAATAAAGGACAAACTAATTGGGTACGGGGATTAAAGTATATTGATGGAAAATTTTTAAAAGACTTAAAGCATGATCACCTTATACTGCTTGAACTTGGATCTTTTCTTGGGCGGTTAGATAATGCCATGAAGGATTTTAATCATCCGGCGGCAAAACGGACTTTCCCTTGGGATGTGCGATATACTGATTTTTTAAAGCTTCACAAAAATCATGTTAATAAAGATCGGGGCATTATTAACTATTATTTAAGTAAATATGAAACACATGTATTACCCAATGAATCATACTTAAGAAAAACAGTCATTCATAATGATGGCAATGATCATAATGTGTTGTTGGATCAAAACGGTAAAACGACAGGGATCATTGATTTTGGGGATATGGTGTATTCTTATATTGTATTGGAGCCAGCAGTTTGTATGGCCTATATCGCACTAGAAAAAACAGATACATTAGAATTTATTTCACAAATCTTAAAGGGATACCACCAGGCTTTTCATTTAAATGAATATGAATTGAATTCTGTAATCTTTCTTTTGTGTTTACGGCTTTGCATTACTATCACCATGGCTGCATATCGAAAAAAACTATTNCCNGAAAATGCNTATTTATCTGTATCAGAAAATCAAGCATGGGAATTACTTAATAGAATGAAAANNNAAGATNTNAATGATTGGTCNANNCAATTAACNNAATATGCTCAATCATAAACAAATNAGTGAATTAAGAACACGATATTTNGGGCCATCTCTAAAGGTGTCCTATAAAGAGCCACTTCATATTATCCGTGGAGAAGGTCAATATCTTTTTGATGCAGATGGACGTCGTTATCTGGATGCGATAAATAATATTCAACATGTTGGGCATTGTCATCCAAAGGTTGTGGAAGCGGCCCAGCGTCAATATGAAAAACTGAATACAAATACCCGTTACTTGGATGAGGTCATTGTGAATTTTGCTAAAGATTTAACCGCCACTCTACCTGATGGGTTGGAAGTGTGTTTCTTTACTAATTCTGGCAGTGAAGCTAATGATTTGGCACTACGAATCATGCGAACATATACTCAAAGTAAAGAAACGATAGTNTTAGATGCGGCCTATCATGGTAATCTGTCTTCTTTAATAGANATCAGTCCCTATAAACANAATGGGCCCGGTGGCACTGGTGCACCGGTATTTGTTCATACAATTCCAATNCCCGATTCATTTAGGGGAAAATACCGGGGCTCAAATACAGGTGATCAATACGTAGGAGAAGTTCAAAATACCATNGAGAANATTGAAAAAATGGGTAAGAAAGTATCTGGNTTCNTTGCAGAATCGGTCATGGGATGCGGTGGACAGTTAATTTTGCCAGATGGGTTTTTAAAAACATCACATAANTTGGTAAATGAATCTGGCGGTCTTTGTATTGCNGATGAGGTTCAGATTGGAATCGGTAGGATGGGTTCCCATTATTGGGGATTCGAAACAAATGAAGTTGTACCGGATATTGTGACAATGGGAAAATCAATAGGTAATGGACATCCGCTAGCAGCCNTTGTAACAACGCATGAAATTGCTGAAGTCTTCCANAATGGAATGGAGTATTTTAATTCAATTGGTGGNAATCCTGTATCNTGTGCTGTTGGTCAAGCGGTATTAAATGTGGTGAAGGAAGAAGAACTACAAAAAAATGCAAACGATGTTGGTAAATATTTATTAGACAAGTTAAAACATATCCAGAAAAATCANGGATTAATTGGTGACGTGAGGGGACGAGGCCTTTTTATTGGTGTTGAGTTGGTGAAAGANNGTGATACATTGGANCCGGCCGCAAAGGAAGCGGATCAAGTTATTAATCTTATGAAAGAAGCNGGNATTTTAATCAGCACAGANGGCCCTGACCACAATGTATTAAAAATCAAACCGCCCATTATTTTTACTCGTGAAAATGCAGATGAATTAGTGTTTAATTTGAACTCAATTTTTGATCAATTATCGTAACATAAATGAAAAAAT
Source organism: Fidelibacterota bacterium (assembly GCA_002716525.1). Lineage (GTDB taxonomy): Bacteria > Fidelibacterota > Marinisomatia > Marinisomatales > TCS55 > TCS55. The sequence continues at coordinate 41,639 of PBBH01000011.1, forward strand.
ACACTANTCTTTTTTTAATATTAATTTCCTTTTTATGGGTTAGCTGNGAAATAAATCAGCAAGAAGAATGGGAAGANCCNAGTGTATTTNATATCAACCGGCAATTGGCTCGGGCCCATTTTTTCCCATTCGAATCTGAGGAGTTGGCCCTNAAAAACGATCCATTCCAATCCAAATATTTTCAATCANTGAATGGAGATTGGAAATTCAATTTTTCTCCTAATCCAAAAAAAAGACCCAAAAATTTTTATAAAACTAATTACGATGATACAAACTGGTCCGATATAAAAGTTCCTGGTCACTGGGAGCTTCAGGGATGGTCAGTCCCCATTTATTTGGATGAAGAATACCCATTTCCACCCAACCCACCATTTNTACCTCATGATTACAATGCAGTAGGATCTTATAGGCGATCTTTTACCATTCCTGATCAATGGGATAATAGGGATGTTTTTTTGAGATTTAGTGGTGTTCGATCAGCGTTTTATATCTGGGTGAATGGTGAATTTATCGGTTATAGCCAAGGCTCAAAAACACCGGCAGAATTCGATATTTCTCATATAGCTAAAGTGGGCGAAAACCAGGTTGCTGTAGAAGTGTATCGTNTTTCNGATGGGTCNTATTTAGAGGNNCAGGATACATGGCGTGTAAGTGGGCTGGAACGGGATGTCTACNTTTATGCTAGGCCCAAAACNCGTATCACGGACTTTTTTNTTAAAGCTGATTTAGACTCNACCTATTCAACTGGAATATTTTCCATCGACGTTGATCTTTTAGATCAGAACCAANCTGGCAAAGAATTAACTCTTCGGACCAANNTGGTGGATCCCACCAGGNAAAATCGAACTGTATTTGATTCTACTAATATNCAAATCGTTGATTCAACTGNATCAATACATATCGAATCAACAGTGAAACGNGTAAANACCTGGTCAGCAGAAAAACCGAATCTGTACCAGTTGCAAATCTTTCTATTGGATTCACTTGAGCAAATAATCGAAGCCACAACTCAACAAGTTGGATTTAAAAAAGTAGAGGTTAGAGAAGGGAATCTTTTGGTTAATGGGGTCCCAATAATGTTTCGAGGCGTGAATCGCCATGAATGGGATCCAGTNAAAGGTNGNGCCATAACAGAAGCTTCGATGATTCAGGATATTCAACTTATGAAGCAACACAATATCAATGCAGTTCGGGCATCACATTATCCTAACCAGGAACGATGGTACGAATTGTGTAATGAATATGGGTTGTACGTAATAGATGAGGCTAATATTGAAGCACATGGGATGCGTTTCAATGAGAAGGGTNACGGGTTAATCACAAATGATCCCATGTGGAAAGATCAATGGCTGGATCGTGGGATCAGAATGGTAGAGCGGGATAAAAACCAACCATCNATNATTATGTGGTCGATGGGAAACGAGGCTGGAGATGGAGAGAATTTTGTAATTCTCTATGATTGGATCAAATCACGAGATAATACTCGACCTGTTGCCTATNAGCCTGCAGAGTTTGAACGCCATACCGATGTGATATTTCCCATGTATAAAAACCTTCAATTCATATCTGAATATGCAGAAAAAAACCCAGCTCGTCCATTGATCCTATGCGAATTCGCTCACGCTATGGGCAATAGCGTCGGCAACTTGGTTGATTACTGGAATACTTTTGAAAAATACAAATCACTTCAGGGAGGCTTCATATGGGATTGGGTTGACCAGGTTATCACNAAAACTGATACNTCTGGTAATGAGTATTGGGCGTACGGCGGTGATTTTGGAATGGAATTTGCAGAAAATGATTCAAACTTTTGTGCCAACGGGTTAGTTGCTGCAGATCGCAGTTTGAATCCTCATATTTATGAAGTGAAAAAAGTATATCAACCGGTCACCTTTCATGCAGACAACCTTTCAAGAGGTCGTATACAGGTGACNAATGATTATGATTTTATCGATTTAAGTGATCTTGCATTTTCTTGGTTCATCAAAGGAGATAATGAGACCGTATCCTCTGGACGCTTGGGNACATTGGANCTCGAACCTGGTGAATCAAGAACATTGACCTTTAACCTTTCAAACATTCGACCAAAACCAGGTGTGGCATATTTTTTAATGATCCAAGCCAAGACGAAANATAAAATGCCATTGATACCAAAAGATCATCTTGTNNCCTGGGAACAGTTTGNATTACCCATTCATCGTGAAGCCATTGTAGAAATCCCATCCGAGATTTCACCAGTTAATTTGTTTGAAAATGACCTNGGTGTGGANATNTATGGTCAAAGGTTCAAAATNATTTTTGATCGAGAATTTGGACAGATCAGTCAATATGCTATNAATGGTGTTGATCTGTTAACATCACCNGCAGAAACCAACTTTTGGCGGGCACCTAATGATAATGATCTGGGAAACGGGATGCCTGCTCGAACCCANATTTGGAAGAATGCTGGTACACGGATGAGAACAAAAGCTATAAACAGTACCCTTAAAAATAACGTTGCTGAGATTATCTTGGTGAGTGAAGACACGTTGAGCAGCACAACCCTTACTTCAAANTATTTTGTCTATGGTAATGGCGCAGTTCAGNTCAGNCAAAAAATAGATNTTNCCGATTCAACTATTTCAGAAATTCCACGATTNGGAATGAAATTTTCAATGTTAGGNAATTACGATAAGGTTTCCTGGTTNGGNCGNGGNCCCCATGAATCGTATTGGGATCGGAANACTTCTGCAGCTGTGGGANNTTATTCCGGATCTGTTTGGGAACAAACATATGCCTANGTCAGGCCNCAAGAGACAGGAAATAAAACAGATATCCGTTGGATGGCTTTAACCAATGGAAGAGTGGGATTGATGGCAAAAGGNTTGCCTACTTTTGATGGTAGCGTACATCAATATCCCTATGAAGATNTATATTACATGCCNAAAGGTCAGCGTCACGGNAAAATTGATCTAATACCGAAAGACCACATTGATTGGTTGATTGATTATAAACAAATGGGTGTCGGAGGCGATAACAGTTGGGGNGCCAGGCCNCACAATAAATATACGCTTTATCCTGGGACCTATGAATATTCCTTTATGTTGATCCCCTTTGAATCAGGGGTAGACTTGAATAAACTTTCCAAACTCAGATTTCAATAATTACTTTTTTACCCACTCCTCATAATTTTGTTTGGTACTTATATATCACCTTATTTAAAGTCGCGGCGAATTTTATTGAAAATAAAGGAATTATAGTGAACAAAAATACAATAGAAGTAAGGCGTGGAAGGAAACGATTTATTATTAATAGACTCAATAATATTCGTTTTCGAAATGCAAAACGTTATCTCTTTAATAGAAGGGATATTTTGTAATATTTTTATTATATAAGAATAAAAGAAAAGCCTCCTCACGGGGGCTTTTTTGTTTGTGGGACAATTTTTGTGTAAATTTCTGCATGAAACAACAATTACTTGTGGTTCTAATCGCGGCGAATGAATTAAACTGATTCCACATTGATTTCATTTAAAACTAAACGATGGCTTTTGATACTGGTAGTCCCGGTTGCTCTGGTTTTTATCTATGTTATAACGATGCAGGTTCTTCATCCTGAAACGCGTTGGGACTGGAATGAAATTGAAGTAGATACAATGGATTTTCCCTCAGGATTCCAGTGGGGCGTGGCAACAGCCGCACACCAAGTAGAAGGTAATTGCATAAATAACTGGTCGAGATGGGAAAAAGATATAAAAGAAGATGGCGGTGGCCGTATCCATAATGGAGATATCTCGGGCTTAGCATGTGATCATTGGAATCGTTATAATGAAGATATCTCATTAATAAAGGCCTTAGGGGTTGATGTTTATAGATTTTCAGTTGAATGGAGTAAGATTGAACCAGAAGAGGGAAAGTTTGATATTATTGCACTGCAACATTATAGAGACGTAGCTACTGCCTTAATAACAGCTGGCATTACCCCCGTTGTTACGTTGCACCATTTTACAAATCCTCTTTGGTTTGAAGATATGAGCGCTTTTGAAATTGAAGATAATATTAAATATTTTATTCGATTTAGCGAATATATTTTTGAAGGACTAAAAGATAAGGTAAATATTTGGTGTACTATAAATGAACCAGCTGTTTATACAAGTCAAGGATATTTCAATGGAGTCTTCCCACCAGGTAAACAAAATCCTGAATTAGCTGGTAATGTTATGAAAAATCTATTACTAGCTCATACTAGCATTTATAAGAAATTAAAAAACCATGAAGATGGAAAAAATCACAAAATTGGAATTGTAAAAAATATTTTTCCATTTGATCCCTATAATCGTTGGAATCCTTTAGATTGGTTTGTAAGTAGAACTTTAGATGGTGTTTTTAATCAAGGTGCACTTGATTATTTTCAGACAGGTGAGTTTCAGTTTAGTATGCCAGGTATGGATAAAGTAACATTTAAAAATTCTGAAGGTATAGGTGCATTAGATTTCATTGGTTTAAATAATTATTCACATCAGAGAGTGAGATCTCAATTAAATTTAAATAACTTTTTTCAATTTGAGTTCTATCCTGAAGAACAAATGACCGATATGGCTTATCCAATTTATCCAGAGGCAATTTATCGTTCTATAAAGAGGGTTGTTAATCTTGGCGTGCCGATAATTATAACAGAAAATGGTGTTGCTGATAAAAAAGATAGCCTTAGGTCGATTTTCATTGAGCGTTATTTATATGCAGTATCTAAGGCTATTTCTGAGGGAGCGGATATTCGTGGATATTATTATTGGTCTTTAATGGATAACTTTGAATGGGCTGAAGGGTATGAAATGAAATTTGGATTATACGAAGTTGATTTTATAACTCAGAAAAGATCTCTTAGACAAGGTTCAAAAAGATACAAGGATATTGTATCCAGGTTTTCTAATAAATGATTTCTATAGATATATAAAAAAATATTAACCCTTTTTAATTTCGGTAATCACACCAGGAGGAATTCATGAATAAAAAGATCAACATGCGCGTCGTATTTACTTTAATTCTATTCACATTGGCATGGGGAGGAGATGATTACAAAATGCCCCCGAAGGCAATTGCAGATATAGTGGATGCACCGGGAACGCCTGGCGTCAGTGTGTCTCCAAATAAAAAATATATCCTCATTCTGGAAAGAGCCAGCCTTCCATCCATCGAAGAATTATCTCAGCCGGAATTACGGCTGGCGGGGCTGCGAATCAATCCTGCCACCAATGGTCGGAGCCGCACCCGGTATTATACGGGCATAATTATTCAGGATATGGGTAGCGGCACACAAAAACGCGTGAAGGAGCTCCCCAAAAATGGCCGCATTTCGAATGTCAGTTGGTCACCGAACGCAAAACACATTGCCATGACCGTGACCCACGGCGCCCAGATTAACCTTTATCTGGTCAAAGCAGCCAGCGGCCGTGCATCATTATTATTAAAAGCTCCCTTAAATGCCATTTATGGTTCTCCTTTTTCATGGTTGTCAGATAGTAAAAGTATCCTGGCCAAAACGATTTTGAGCGGTCGCGGGGAACCGCCCCGCCCATCATTGGTGCCCCAGGGGCCTGTAATCCAGGAAAATTTGGGAAAAGTAGCACCGGTGAGAACCTACCAGGATCTATTGACCAATGCCCACGATGAAGCATTATTTGCATATTATATGAATGCACAAATGGTTCTTGTAAATCTGAAAGGAAAGGCGAAGAATATTGGCAAGCCCGGCATGATCCGGTTTGCGGAACCTTCACCTAATGGAAAATATATTTTAATGAAAACCATTCATCGTCCCTTTTCTTACCTGGTACCCGTATATCGATTCCCCATGCGTGTTGACGTATTGGATATCCATGGAAAAACCATATCGGTACTTCGGGATATGCCCTTGGCGGAATCACTCCCCAAGGGGTTTGGGGCCGTCCTCACTGGACCCCGTTCATTTGGCTGGCGCACAGATGCAGGTGCCGTCATCTATTATGTAAACGCACTGGATGGCGGAGACCCAAAAGCAGCAGCAGATTTCAGGGATGAAATATTTACCATGGATGCACCCTTCAATCAATCGGCACAATCCTTAATGCAGTTAGATCTTCGTTATGCAGGTATCATGTGGGGGAATGATCATATTGCCCTGGCTTATACCCGGGAATGGGGCACCCGCCGTACCACCACATGGATGATGAATCCCGACAAACCATCCACGCCCAAAAAGATTATAGATAGATTATATGAGGACCGCTACAGCGATCCCGGTTCACCCATGCTGCATCGAAATAAGTATGGCCGGAATGTCTTGCTGTTTGGTCAAGATGGTGAAACCGTATTTTTATCCGGTGTCGGTTCATCCTCCGAAGGAGACAGACCTTTTGTGGATGAATTCAATTTAATGAATGGTCAATCCAAACGGTTATGGCAATCCGCCGCTCCCTATTATGAACGGCCCGTAACCATGATTGATGGGGAAAAACAGGTGGTCCTCACCAGTCGTGAAACCACGGAAGAACCGGTGAATTATTATCTGAGAAATATGACAGACGGGTCCGTGGATCCTGTCACAAACTTCACCCATCCTTATCCCCAGATGAAGGGTGTGTATAAAGAAATGATTACCTATAAGCGCCATGATGGCATCGATCTGTCTGCGACGCTCTATTTGCCACCGGGGCGGAAACCGGGTGATGGTCCTTTGCCATTGCTCATGTGGGCCTATCCCAGAGAATTTAAAACGGCGAAAGCCGCATCCCAGGTGGTGGGATCACCCCATCGGTTTGTTCGGATTAGTCCAACATCTCCACTCATTATGCTGTCCTATGGCTATGCGGTGTTATCCGGTCCCACTATGCCCATCATTGGGGAAGAGGACAAAGAGCCGAATGACACCTACATTAAGCAACTGGTATCCAGCGCACAGGCCGCTGCCGATGAAATGGTTAAACGGGAAATAACGACCCTAGATCAAATGGCCATTGGCGGCCACTCTTATGGTGCATTTATGGTGGCGAATTTGCTCGCCCATTCCGATATTTATCAAGCAGGAGTTGCCCGGAGCGGAGCCTATAACCGTACCTTGACCCCCTTTGGTTTCCAGGCGGAGGAACGAACGTTTTGGGAAGCACCGGAGGTTTATTTTGCCATGTCACCCTTTATGCATACCCAAAAAGTGAATGAACCGATTCTTTTGATTCATGGGGAAGCGGATAATAACTCAGGCACGTTTCCCGTCCAGAGTAGACGGTATTACCATGCGTTAAAGGGACATGGGGCCACAGCCAAGTTGGTGATGCTGCCACATGAAAGTCATGGATACCGCGCCAGGGAATCGGTAATGCATATGTTGTGGGAAACGGCAAACTGGCTCGATACCTATGTGAAAAAAGGAGATAAAAAATAAAAGGCTTCATTCCACTGGCGGTAAAAAATATGAGAAGTAAACAATAAACAAAATGAATATATTTAGACAACGACCGTGGTTCAATCGGGTGGGCATTATGGTGCTTCTCATGTTCTTTGCCTGCGCAAAAAAAGATGAATCATTTATTCAGAAGATGGAAGACAAGGCACCGATTCCCCATCCAAACAAAGTACCGGATGCATGGCTATTGGCCCATATAGATGTAGAAACAACGGGATTACTACCGGGCCATCACGAAATGATTGATGTGGGCATCGTCATGACCACTTTAGATGGGGACATTTTAGATAGTTTATTTTTACGGATCCAGCCTGCCCATCCACAGCGGTTGTCACCGGGGGCCAAAGCAGTGAACGCATTTGATGCGGATCATTGGCAGGAGATGGGGGCGCTGGCACAATCGGTCGCGGTGGACAGCATCATTGCGTTCCACAAACGGACTGCCGGGGAAAAACACGTTCTCATGGTATCGTATAATTCTCATTTTGATGCAGCCTTTATAGATCACCTATTCCGATCGGCCAATAAAACATGGCGGGATTTGTATTATTATTTTATTCTGGATATTCCATCCATGGCCTGGGGCTTGGGCATCCGGGAATTAACCTCCAATTGGATCCGCGATCGTTATCAAGTGACGGATGAGCCCCATATTGCCGAAAAGCATACGGGCATCACCGGTGCCATGGTGAATGTGCGTATTTATAAGGCACTTCTGCAGTATCGGCAGGATATTATGTCCAATGTGCCTCTCAAAAAGTAATCAAAACTTGCAGGTCGTTTTATGACATCCAATTCAGAAAAAAATAGGCAATGTCCCTTTTGTGGATCGCTGGCAGTGGTTGAAGAACATCAGTCTGTTTTCGCCATCATGGATAATTATGCAGTGACCAAAGGCCATCATTTAATTATTCCATTTAGACATACAGAAAATTATTTTTCCATGACAGATGATGAAAGGGAAGATACCACTACGTTACTCAAATCGTTAAAAGTCAAATTGGAAAAAGAAGATCCAACCATTTTAGGTTTTAATATTGGTATGAATAGTGGAGAAGTGGCGGGGCAAACGGTGATGCATTCACACATTCATCTCATCCCCCGTAGAAAAGGGGATACGCCAAATCCAAGGGGGGGTGTTCGGGGGGTCATCCCTGGTAAAATGGATTATTAAACCCATCCAAAAACACTTCTTGAATTATTCAAATTTATATTCATCAGATAATTTCTGATTCAGTTTTAGGTAACAATATCATGGAAATAGGAGGGTCTCATTAAAGGGTCGAATCAAGTCTCCCAAAATGGTCGATTAATCGAATCTCGATTGATCCGAGAAAATAAAACAGTCAATGCAATGATTGAGATTTATTGTGGCAATCTCCATGATACAGGCGATTCGCTCTGTATAGATTGCACCCATTTGTCCGAATATGCAGAACAACGTCTTATTCACTGCCCCTTTGGAGGAAATAAGCCAACCTGTGCCCAATGTGAGGTCCATTGCTACTCAAAAGATATGCGTGCCCAAATCAGGACAGTGATGAAATATGCCGGTCCGCGAATGTTACTCCGCCACCCAATAATGACAGTCCGTCATTATATCAATGAAGCTATGCCAAGAGAAAAGTAAAAGCAATTCCATTATATAGATGGCATTGGGTTGTGTAAAGCGCTCGTTCGGAGCCTTTTATGTTTATATGAACTATCATTAGATTTAGGTTATGAAAAATAGATTTGAACCAAAATCAGCCCTATTATATTTAATTTTTTCTCTTTTTATTATTATCCTATCCGGTTGTACTCAGTTGCTAAAACAACAAACCGCGATACCATTTGAACCGCCAGCCACATTAAACTATAAAAAATATTTTACAAGCCATAAAGCAACCCTCAATCCAATTGAAGGCATTTGGACTGAATATGTAGTTGGCACTTTATATGACAATGGAACGGTTGTTAAAAGAGAAGAAATCCCCAAAAGGGCATCCTGGATCATTATCAAAAATAAAAATGAATATCAAATTTTAAATGAATACGGGGAACAGAATAAATATATTGCATCATTTAAACCGGCTCGAGAAAAAGATACCTATATTTTCAATGCCTATTACTTAAAATCAAAAGACCGGGTCAAGGCAGAAGCAAAATTAGTTGATGGTCATCGTATCGAAATGGCCTACGAAGCACCTCAGGGTATGTCTGATCAAAATTATATTGAGATTGAAAACCTTAATCATTCGGATAAACAATTGACGCTTCTATGGCAGTTTAACTGGTTGAAAATATTTCCAAACCCGAACTGAATTCCATGATAGAATCTTTAATACTTATTTTAGCGGCCTTTTTAACGTCAATGCTCTCGGCGATTATTGGTATGGGTGGCGGGATTACTTTATTGGGCATTATGGCCATTATCATCCCCGAAGGATATATGGTGGTGGCACTGCATGGTATTATACAATTGGTGAGCAATGTGACGCGAACGGTGGTATATCGAACACACCTGCATCGACCTATATTTAAACAATTCACCGTGGGGGCAATTCCCGGTCTTTTCTTTGCTGTAGTCATAATCTTAGGGTTGATGAAATGGATGGGTGTATCTTTGGCAAGCGAAATTAAAATTGACTTTTTAAAACCATTAATTGGTGTCTATATCCTATGGTTTTTATTCTTAAGGAAAAAAGGGAAACCTATACCCGAAAAGGCATTTTTATGGATGGGCGGACTCAGTGGATTGGTCACAGTATTTATTGGTGCCGCCGGACCGTTAATTGCCCCATTTTTTCTTAATAAAGAATTGACAAAAGAAAATGTTATTGCCACTAAAGCGGCATGCCAATCGGTAGGTCATCTGGGTAAAATGCCCATATTTATCTTTTTATTTGGTGTAAACTATATGGCAGAGTGGACAGTATTACTTCCTTTGGTCCTTGCTGTTTATTTTGGAACCAACCTTGGGAAGAGAATGCTGGGACTGTTACCCGAAGCCACATTTAAATTACTTTTTAAAATTGTCCTCACATTCATTTCAGTTCGATTGATTCTTTTCGGTATTATCCAATAAAGTTTTCTGGGCCGTGCAATGAATAAATCATACGATGTTATTATTATCGGCGGCGGTATTATCGGCACCGCCAGTGCATTTCATTTAGCGAAAAAAGGAGTAAAGGTTGCGCTTCTGGAACAACGCTATATCGGAGATGGGCCTACAGGAAAATCTTCCGCCATTATCCGTCAGCATTATTCCAATGAATTGACAGCCAGGATGGCCCATTATGGTGTTCAGGTGTTCCAACAATTTGAAGCAGAGGTGGGTGGTGAGTGCGGATATAACAATACGGGATTTTTTGTCATAGGATCCAAGGAGAATGGTCCAGAATTATTAAAGAATTTAGACATGCAAAAATCCGTGGGCATTCGGACGGAACTTTTTTCTAACGAATCAGTGGTAGCATTATTTCCGGGCCTTATATTGGACGATTCCGTCACAGTAATCTACGAGCCGGACGGTGGATATGCCGATGCATATTTGACTGCAAATTCCTTCGCTCAGGCCGCTAAAGAATTCGGAGCTCATATTTATCAAAAGTCTAAAGTAACTGACATTCGAAGAAGCGGGGATAAGGTGGTAGGGGTTGATTCAACAAAAGGACAATTAGATGCACCCATCATTATCTGCTGCACAGGAGCCTGGACGAAAGGTGTTTGCGAAACTTTGGACTTAAATATTCCTATTAACCCGTGCAGAGTACAAGTCGCCTATTTTAAACGTCCCAGAAATGTACGGGGACATCAGCCTGTGGTAACTGATTTTATAAATGAAACCTATTTTCGATCTGAAGGAATTACACTCACATTGGCAGGATTGATTGATCCGGCTGAGGCCAATGCCATCGTGGATCCGGATCAGTTCAATGAATCGATTGATATAGGTTTTGTCGAAAAAATCGGTAAAAAAATAATCACACGGTATCCTGACATGGTTCATTCTAAAAGTACCGGTGGTTATGCGTCCATGTATGCGGTAACGCCGGACTGGCATCCCATCGTGGATGAAATTCCTTTTGGGAGTGGTTATTATGTTTGTTCTGGTTTCTCCGGCCACGGATTTAAATTGAGCCCCGCCGTCGGACTCATGGTTTCAGAAATGATTACAAAAAGTTCAAATCCAATGTTTGATCACCGTTTTTTCAGGTTTAACCGATTTGAAGAGAATAGACCAATTGGCGGTTCATATGATCAAAGTATTGTAGGATAAATAACAACCAATCGATTTAGTTATTTATATTTATACCTTGATTCTAATAGGCCATCGTTTATTCATTATCCAGTAAGTGTTTCCCCATAAAGCCTTTCGCGAAAATAAATGCAGCTTCCCGGGCTTTAGGGTTTCCACCATGAGTGGGGCCACGATCCGCACAAAAAGCCAACCCTATTTTCTGAAGTGTGGGGTTGGTCATGGGAATATCCATGAAATTCATGACCACAGTGCCATCGGCACGCATTTTTAACCGACAATCAAAAAAACTATACCCCGATTCATCCACTCTGGGGGGCGTTGCACTATCAAAGGAATGATGCGAATCCTTATAAACGGTAAGATCAATATTGGCACCTTGTCCAATCATATCAGGAACCAAATCTTGGCATGCGGCTGACGGTGTCCAATTATCGACTTCTCCAATGAGTATATGCATGGGCGCATCCGTAAACATTAAGTTTTCGGGCACAATAAAGCAGGGAGGGTAAATAGCCAGATGGGCGGCAAATTTCAAATCAGGATTCATGACATTTTTTGCCGGCAACCAACCGGAAAAAAGCGTCACACCGCCGCCGAGACTCCATCCCGTAATAGCCACCTTATCCTTATCGATTCTGGGATCTTTAGCCAACGTTTCAAATGCCCGGTACACATCCAGCATCATAGCTGCCATGGTGACTTCCACCTGGGTACCCACGGTCGATTCAATACCTCGGCTGGCAAAACTTTTGACTTCAAATGTGGCAATCCCCATTTCTCGATACATCTGAAGATATTCAAAATGATGATTCATCCACCCCAGGCTTCCAGCCACACCAATCACCAGGGGTACTTTTTTATCACCCATCTGATCCGGCATTTTGAGAACGCCATGTACTTCTTGTGGTTCCTGTTGATCCAAGGCAGAAAGAACATCATTAAAACCAAAGGGGTTTGCACTGGTAAAGGTAATGGTTTCTCCCTCATTTGAGTAGAGGAAGGAAAGTAAAATACTGAAAATAATGGATCGCTTAATCATAAGAAGATGCTCCAGTTGTTAATGGAAAATAAAAACAATATGTTCAATAAATTTCAAATATTTTTGCCTGATTTTCCGTGATGCCATTATCGTTAATCACTTGAACATGAATCGTATGATTCCCTACAGATAATGTGGGGAATTCTCCCAGCCACATATGTGCATTAATGGGCATATCCTCAACATTTGGATATAGGTCGGGATACAGTTGAATGAGTCGGTTAATATAAGGGTCTTCGGCGGTCACCGCTTTTTTTAGCCATATTTCGTTTCCGTCAATGGTACAGGATACGATTGTTTTTGGTCCACCGAAAAAAACGTTCACGGCCAGAATGGATGTATCCATAGAAGCAGTTGTCATTCTATCCGAAGGGCTGCTGATTCGGAAGGTTTGGTTCGGATCGCTTTTGCTTGGTATAAATTCATAATTGAAATTGTTTTTAGAAAAATCGAACATAAAATACCCGTTAGGTGTGCCGTCATAATGAAAGCCGTAGGGAACGCCGTTAGCCTGGATGGGACCATACCACCAGGCGCCGCACCCGGCACCCAGGTTCAAATTGCGGAACTCAGCTTCACCCGTCCACCCGTGGTCGGCTGTCAGTTCCATATTTTCTAAGTAATGCATATGACCGGAAAGCGCCAGAATTTTATTTCGATCATGTACCATTTTATACAGTTGATCTCGATTGGTCAATTCAACTCTTTTTCCTTTATATACATCGGAGATAATGGGAATATGGCTTAGAAAGACTATTTGTTTATCTGATGAAACAAGAGACAGATCATTTTCTAGCCACGCTGTCTGATTGTCATGGAGTTTCCCAAGGTAGGATCCTTTTTTATTTTTTTCCACATTCCATCCTTTATAAAACACCGTATTTAAGGCAATAAAATGAACGTTGCCATATTCAAACGAATAATAATCAGGACCAAAATAAGTGCGCCAGGTTTCTTTCGCCAATGAATCGGATGGGGCTCGATAATTGATATCATGATTCCCGAATATATGCCAAATGGGTATTCCCAATCGGGAGACTTGTTCAAGATAATAGGGGTAAAGGGAAAGATCGTCGTACATGATATCGCCAAGGGGGATATAAAATTCCGCATCTTTCTCAGTCAGCATTTTATTTAAAATTTCATCCCGGAAGTATCGCACTTCTGCAGAGTCCCGTGGTTGGGGATCTCCACTGATAATGGCTCGGATTTTATCGCCGCGATTCTTGGATTTATATAGAGGGAAAGCCAGTTTTTCAGGCAAGGGAATCGGATCAGTAAATCCTTTATATTTTAGGTTGTCCGGGCCTTTCTTCAGCCGAATATTTTTATAATACTGTGGAATATTATAGTCATTCACCGGCACTTTCCATCCAGAAGGCTGCATGATAAAAACCACATCATTGCTATCGGCCACAATGTGGAAGAAGCCTTTTCGATCGGTTAAAACAATATCCCTTCCGTTGGAAACTGGAATATCTTTGATGCCTTTTTCACCGGAATTATGAATACCGTCTTTGTTTTTATCATGGAAGACAGATCCGGAGAGTTGCACCTGGGCATTCAGGAGGGGAAATGCACAGATTATTACAACGATAATAGAAAATGCTAAACGGTTCATCATATTTCCTTTGAGTTGGGTAACACTTATATTGGATTTAATCAAAATTTGATTTTTAATTTACTACAATTTCGAATCAATTAATAAATTCATAAGTGGACTAATTTTAGTGAATTACTGACTTATTTAAACCGAAATTCCCAAGCTGATTTTGGCTCGAAAAATTTAGATAGAAGATCGTAAAAAACCTTATGAGAAAAACAAATTTTAGAAATATTGCAATTATTGCCCATGTAGATCACGGTAAAACCACCCTTGTGGATGGACTTTTGCAGCAAAGTGGCACTTTCCAGTCCCACCAGAAAGTGGAAGAACGCGTCATGGATTCCATGGATTTAGAAAAAGAGCGTGGCATTACCATCACAGCGAAAAATACGGCCATTCAATATAAAGATGTAAAAATCAATATAATGGATACACCGGGTCATGCGGATTTTGGCGGGGAAGTTGAACGAAGCTTAAATCTGGTAGATGGCGCATTGCTATTGGTGGACGCAAGTGAAGGCCCATTGCCTCAAACGCGGTTTGTTCTTAAAAAAACATTAGATAAGCAACTACCCGTCATTTTAGTTATTAATAAAATAGATCGATCTGATGCACGAATTGATGAAGTCATAAATGAAGTTTATGACTTGTTTATTGATTTAGATGCCACCGAAGAACAAATTGAATTTCCGATTCTCTATACCAATGCAAAGGATGGTATCGCCCATAATGATTTAGATGATGGTTCAACGGATCTGATGCCGCTATTTAATTCGATCCTTGATAATATCGAGGGTCCTGTGGCCGATGACAATCATACACCCCAATTCTTGGTTACCAATTTGGATTATGATTCTTATGTGGGTCAGGTGGCCATTGGTCGGTTGAATAATGGAAAATTGGAGATGAATAAGTCCTATGCTCTTTGTGGGGCGGATGGCATTCGATATAAACAAAAATTTTCTGCATTATACACATTTAAAGGGCTTGAAAAAATTCAGGTAGATGTGCTGGAAGCCGGGGACATTATTGCGATTGCAGGTATTGATGGTGTCACGATCGGTGACACGATTTCATCTAACGAAAGTCCTGACCCACTCCCCCGTATTGTCATTGATGCTCCCACAGTGTCGATGTTATTTTATGTAAACAATGGGCCATTCTCTGGTAAGGAAGGAAAATATCTGACTTCCCGTAATATTAGTGAAAGATTAAATAAAGAGATCTTGGGTAATGTATCCCTTCAAGTCCACAAAACGGATCGAACAGATGTGTTCGAAGTGAGAGGGAGGGGGGAATTACAAATGGCGATTTTAATCGAAACCATGCGACGGGAAGGATTCGAATTTATGGTTTCCAAACCTCGGGTAATCACCCATGAAGAGAATGGCAAAGTGATGGAGCCAATGGAAAAAGTATTCCTCGATATCCCTGAAGATAAGGTGGGTATTATTACTGAAAAACTGTCAGAAAGAAAAGGGCGAATGACGAATTTGGTAAATCATGGCCACGGTCGTGTGTCAATGGATTTTGTAATTCCTTCTCGCGGATTAATTGGGTTTCGCAGCCAATTCTTAACGGATACAAGGGGTGCAGGAATAATGAATAAACTTTTTGATGGGTATGCACCATGGTTTGGACCTATTCCTCAAAGGAATAGTGGTGCAATGGTCGCCGATCGAAATGGAAAAGTAACCACCTATGCATGCCTGGGGATGGTGGACCGGGGCGAACTATTTGTTGAAGTGGGCACCGAAGTGTATGACGGTATGATTATAGGGGAAAGAAATCGTACTGAAGATTTAACATTAAATATCACGCGCGAAAAAAAGCTAACCAATATGCGTGCAGCCGCTTCGGACACCACCGTAGTCCTGCGTCCACCAAAGCAATTATCGTTGGATCAATCCATTGAATTTAT
>PBBH01000012.1 GCA_002716525.1 Fidelibacterota bacterium
ACCGAAATAACATCAATTAAACCTTGGGTGATAAGTGCGATGTACTTCCTTCAGGTGTTCGTTATCCAAATGGGTATAAACCTGAGTGGTACTAATATCTCTATGACCTAACATTTCCTGCACTGATCGAAGATCAGCGCCGCCTTCCAAAAGATGGGTTGCAAAGGAATGACGCAGCGTGTGGGGACTTACCTTTTTTGTAATATCAGCTGTTTTTGTCCATTTTTTTAACAGAATCCAAACCATCATTCTCGTCAATTTTCGCCCATTGCGACTCAGGAAAACTTCTGGCACATTAGGATTTTTTTCAGCCAATCCCGAGCGTTCATTGTTTAGGTAATCCTGCAAATTCTCTCTTACAATTGGTCCAATGGGGACAAAACGCTGTTTATTTCCCTTACCCTTCACACTAATCATCTCTGAATCCCAAAGAATATCCTTAGTTGTAAAGTCACATAATTCTGTCACGCGCAAACCGCAGGAATACATCATTTCAAAAATAGCTAAATCCCGGCGAGCCATGGGCGCGTTTTCTGGAATAATATTCAATATCTGATCAATTTCCTGAATGGTAAGCACTTCAGGAAGTTTTCGAGCTACTTTTGGGGTATCTATTAACTGAGCAGGGTTATCCTTCACATGACCTTCAGCTGACAAAAAATTATGGTATGTTCTGATTGAGGATACGGCTCTTTTAATGGTATTAGCGGACAGGCCGCGGTCTGTCAGACACCGAATGTAAGATCGAATGTGCCCCAGTGTTACATTATAGATTGTCTTTAAATGAAGTTCAGATTCTAAATAATGGTGATATTGATTTAGATCACGATGATAAGAATCCAGTGAATTTCTAGCTAGGTTTCGCTCAACTTTTAGCATGTTTATATAATCTTTAAGAAAATTTTCCATTATCGATCCATGATTGCTGCTTCAACTGATTCACATAAAATATGCTCAGTCAAAAGATGACCTTCCTGTATCCGTTGCGTATCATCACTGGGAATACAAATAGTTACATCACCTTTACCAGCCATTTCACCACCAGATTTCCCCGTCAAAACAATCACTTTCATAGATTTGGCTTTAGCTGCTTTTATCCCTTGAATGACATTAGCAGAATTCCCACTGGTAGAAATTGCTACCAAAACATCCCCTTCTTCTCCCAATCCTTGAATTTGGCGGGAGAAAATAGATTCATAGTCCGTATCATTTGCCCATGCTGTTAAGAATGAAGAATCAGTAGTGAGCGCAATAGATGCAATTGCAGGCCGGTCATGATCACGCAAGCCTCCCATTAGTTCTGCTGCCATGTGCTGAGCGTCAGCCGCAGAGCCACCATTCCCACACCAAAAGATCTTATTCCCCCTCTTGGCAGTATCGATCATCATTTGAGCGGCAGATTGGATATGCTGGGAACATTCAGCCAGCATAGCCGATTTCACATGTACACTTTCTTGAATAATTTTCTGTATGTCCAACATTATCAAATCATTTCTTGATATTGGACTGCAGACATAAGATTATCCAATTCACCTGCTTCCGAAACGGATACTTTAACCATCCATCCATCGCCATAAGGATCTTGATTAACACTCTCAGGACTATCATCCAGTGTTTCATTAATTTCGGTCACCGTGCCAGAGATTGGCGCAAATAGATCTGCAACCGTCTTGACCGCCTCAATAGTACCACAGGGTTCATCTCTTTCAATTCTCTGGCCAATTTCTGGAAATTCGACAAAGATAATATCCCCTAATTCACCTTGAGCATGATCGGTGATTCCAACGGTAACCGTGTCACCATCCTCTCGAACCCATTCATGCTCTTTAGTATACTTTAAACTCTGTGGAATATTCATACTCTATTATCCTCATTTTTATACTTAAATGATTCAAGGAAACTTGTATCAAAATCACCTGAACGAAATTTTTTATCTTTCATAATAGCTTGATGAAAAGGAATGGTTGTCTTAGGACCTTCCACTATGGTCTCCTCTAGCGCCCGTTCCATCCGGTTAATCGCATTGGCTCGGTCACTTGCGTGAACGATCAATTTCCCTATCATCGAGTCGTAATAAGGCGGTATCTGGTAACCAGCATAGACATGGGAATCAATGCGAACTCCTTTCCCGCCGGGCATATGAAAGCTATCTATTTTCATAGGGGATGGAATAAATCCATTATTGGGGTCTTCTGCATTGATGCGGCATTCGATAGAATGTCCTCTTAACCGCAAGTTGTTCAAATATTCAGGAAATGATTTCCCTGAATGCATGCGAATTTGTTGTTTAATGAGATCACATCCGGAAACCATTTCTGTAACAGGGTGTTCTACNTGAATCCGGGTATTCATCTCCATGAAATAANAATCTTTATTATTATCNAGTAGAAATTCTACCGTACCAACGCCTACATATTTTACTGCTTTAGCTCCAGCNACTGCTGCCTTACNCATGCGCTTTCGTAAGTCTTCATCTACAGCGGGTGAGGGCGATTCTTCAACTAATTTCTGATGGCGCCGCTGTATTGAGCACTCTCTTTCTCCTAAACTGACTGCATTCCCATTGGAATCCGCTAGAATCTGTATTTCAATATGGCGNGGGTTTTTCACAAATTTTTCGAGGTAAATCTCCCCATTATTAAATCCAGCAATTGCTTCCTGCTGGGCTGTAGAATATAATTCTTCCACTTTTGCTTCCTCATGAACTAGACGCATACCACGACCACCGCCACCAGCAGATGCTTTCAGCATNACTGGATAGCCCATTTTATTTGCCATTTCTTTCGCATCTGCCGCATCTTTTAATNCTCTATCACTACCGGGAATAACGGGTACACCAGCCTGTTTCATCGTATCCTTGGCTCGTACTTTATCTCCCATAGCTCTAATAATATTTGGTTTGGGTCCGATAAATGTGTAACCATTTTCAGCACAAATTTGCGAAAATTCAGCGTTTTCGGCTAAAAATCCGTATCCCGGGTGAATAGCATCTGCGTTNGTAATTTCACCAGCAGCAATGATTCTGGGAATGTTTAGATAAGATTCCTTTNCCGGTGGTGGGCCGATACATACTGCCTCATCAGCAAATTTCACATGTANAGAGTATTCATCTGCTGAAGAATAGACAGCCACGGANTTTATTCCCAATTCATGACATGCGCGAATGATCCGGAGGGCAATTTCCCCACGATTTGCAATAAGGATTTTCTTGAACATTCAGGTTGCCTAAAATCAGGAAGGATTGATCACAAAGAGAGGCTGATTGTATTCTACAGGTTTCCCATTTTCCACGAGTATTTTCGTGATAGTACCGTTTTGTTCAGCTTCAATCTCATTCATAATCTTCATGGCTTCAATAATACAAAGTGTATCCCCTTCAGAAATAGAATCACCTTCTTTCACAAAAGGATCTGCATCCGGCGAAGAAGCTAAGTAAAACGTCCCAGGCATAGGGGATAGGATATTTTCACCACTACTCGGTTGCACAGCCTCAGCTGATGGTTC
The DNA here is from genome assembly GCA_002716525.1 of Fidelibacterota bacterium. Taxonomy (GTDB): domain Bacteria; phylum Fidelibacterota; class Marinisomatia; order Marinisomatales; family TCS55; genus TCS55. The sequence continues at coordinate 3,505 of PBBH01000012.1, forward strand.
AGGCTTTGATNATGGAGCGGTGCTGGTAGTAACGGCCGGGGTAGATGGAGAACTCACTTNAAGGCTAGCAGATTTTANCACCCGAAATCTCCGTCCCCAAAAAGTAGCTTCAATCTCATTCACATCACTGTTTTCTAAAATGTAGATGATTTCTTTTAATTTATCTTGCCACATGTTTGACTCGTAATTATTTATGTATAACGGTTGAAAATACGATTAAGATTTCACTCGTTCAATATATTCTCCTGAACGAGTATNAATTTTTAAAATNTCTCCTATATCCACAAAAAGCGGTACCTGGAGGGTGAAATTTGTTTCTACAGTAGCGGGCTTGGTGCCACCAGTTGCCGTATTCCCTTTTACCCCCGGTTCTGTATGGCTCACTTCTAGATTTACGTGGGCTGGCAGACGAATATCCAGGACTTCATCACCATCAAACAAAAGGTCAACGTTTATACCTCCTTTGAGGTAGTGTTTTGCATCTCCTATCAGGTCATCCACGATGTTAAATTGGTCATAGGTGATATTATCCATGAAAATATGGGCATTACCATCATCATAGAGAAATTGCATTTTCTTCGCTTCAATTTTCAAAAAATCCAGTTTCATGCCGGCATTGAATGTTTCATCAATGATCTTGCCCGAAGCAATATCTTTCAGTTTGGTACGGACAAAGGCAGGGCCCTTCCCTGGTTTCACGTGTAAAAATTCCAGCACTTTCATCCGTTTATTTTTGTGGAAGATAACTGCNCCCTTACGAATATCTGATGTGGTAGCCATATTTTACTCTTATTTAAACGANGAATCTACATTTGAAGCAGAATANCCCAACGTTGATTTTGTCAGGAATTTGGAGAAATTTTCCAATACTTAANAGTGTCCTGTACCAAGGTNCGCGATTGAAGCAAATCTTTAGTACACTGTTCAATTGAGGTTCTGTACTTGGCATATTTCACCATATCCGCACTGGAAAGAATCTGGATATATTCTTCTAATTGGATATCTGTATAAGGAAAAATAATACGGTGTCCCCGAATTTCTTCTGTTGTCATTTCTAAGGCCCGAATATAAAGGCTGTTTTCTGCATATTCGCGAATAATGAGAGATAGCCTAGAGTAAAATTCTTTAATATCACCCTCGGCCAATAGACCCGAACCATCTAGTATATCTAATTTTCGTAAGGCCACTGCATCAGGCTGGTCCAAATAATCAGGTTTTTCCTCGAAATAGACTTCTTTTTTCAATCGTTTTGTCCAAATCCATACGATGCCAGCCAATAATAATACTAGACTCATGGATAAGATAATCGTCCGCCAGGGAACTGGATATTTCACCGGAACCGGGTCTTTGATAGGCATAATACCTCCACCGGATTGCTTAAAACTTGGATCTTTCTCGGTGATTGATACTACTTCCATGAACATGGTATCAGCGTTCATTTTATATGCAAAGGTACTATCTTCATTCAACACTTGTATTTCCAATCCGGGTATGGCGACTCTTCCAGTATCCCAAAAAACAAGTTTATAGTTTCCGATTTGATAAGGACTGGAAATGGNAAAATCTGNTGAACGAACTTCAAGAGGATCTTCTAAAATCCAATCTGGGAACTGAATNATTTNNTCTTTTGGAGATTGAACCTTTACAGAATAANTAANAGGATTGCCAATAGTNGTATATGTTGTATCCAATTCAACTATCATTTGAACCGAANGNCTACCATTATCNCNACTGCATGAAATCAGCAAAATAATGCCNATNAAAANAGATTTTTTCAATAAATCAATATCGTTTTTCCCTACGTTGGAAATAGGTCATCAAGGGCTCTACAAAATCTGCATCAGTTCCTACATTNATCACATCTAATCGNGAACGCCCACATTCATTNTCGAATGNTTCCCATTTATTAGTTATNGATTGTGAAAAAGCATTNCGCTCTTCCGTTGATGATANATCAGCCCAAAACATATCNCCTGTTTCAGAATCATGGACTTTNATCAACCCCATATCAGGTAANTTCTTTTCTGCTGGATCTGCNATGCGNATTCCAATCATATCATGTTTGCGATTAGCTAGTTTCAAAGATNTCCAGTAACCNTCATCGAGAAAATCAGAAATTAGGAATACAACTGCTTTTCGTTTNGCCACATTCATCAAAAAATCTAATCCTGATTNTANNGATGTGCCAGTCCCCTCAGGCTGGTGNAACAAAACTTCTCGNACAACCCGCAAAATATGGGAGCGNTCCTTTTTAGGTGGAATATATTTTTCTACATGATCACTAAAGAGAATTAGACCCACTTTATCCTTGTTTTTAACTGCGGAAAACCCAAGAACAGCAGCAATCTCCGCTGCCAATTCGGATTTAAAATGATCCACTGTACCAAAATGTCCTGAACGGCTTACGTCTACCAGAAGATAGACCGTGAGTTCCCGCTCTTCTTCCAATATTTTGACAAATGGCGCATTACAGCGTGCTGTTACATTCCAGTCAATCATTCGAATATCGTCACCAGGTATATATTCACGTACTTCCGAAAAAGTCATCCCACGACCCTTGAANACNGANTGATATTCACCACCAAATAGGTCATTCACCAATCCTTTGGTTCGGATTTCAATATGCCGGACTTTTTGTAAAATTTCCTTAGGAATCATAATTAATAAAACAAAAAATAAGTCACTAGCAATNNTTGCTTATAATANGNGTGATAGTTTTTCATTNTTACTTTTTTTAAGGAATCTCGATTGAATCGAANAGGCGCTGGATAATATCTTCCGATGTCAATTCTTCCGCTTCTGCTTCATAGGTCAAAATCACACGGTGACGCAGAACATCCTTACCGATATATCTTACATCTTCTGGTGTGATATAACCACGATGTTCAAGAAATGCACGTGCTCTGGATGCCAGAATTAAATTAATCGTTGCTCGCGGACTGGCCCCATATTCAATTAACTGTGATAGGTCACCTAAACCATATTCATCNGGGTTTCTAGTAGCAAAAACCAGNTTCAAAATATAATCTTCCACCTTTTCATCTACATAAATATCATTGATNGTTTTCTGCGCATCAAGAATTTGCTTGGCTTTTACAGCTGGTTTAACTGGGTCTGCCTGATCAGTTCTAGCTGCTTGCCTTAGAATCTTTCGTTCCTCGTTTTTTTTCGGATAATCCACTTTCAACTTCATCATAAATCTGTCCACCTGTGCTTCTGGTAAAGGATAAGTACCCTCTTGTTCAATAGGATTTTGTGTGGCCAAAACTAAAAATGGTGGATCTAATTTAAAGGTGCCTTCACCTATGGTGACTTGCCTTTCCTGCATGGCCTCCAACAGGGCGCTTTGCACTTTAGAGGGNGCACGGTTGATTTCATCCGCTAAAATGATATTGGAAAAAATNGGGCCTTTTCGTGTTTCAAAAGCACCAGTTTTCTGATTGAAAATCAATGTTCCCAAAAGATCTGCCGGAAGCATATCNGGTGTGAATTGAATNCTTTGAAAACCGGTGTCGATTGCTTGCGAAAGAGTGTTAACTGTTAAAGTTTTGGCNAGTCCCGGCACACCTTCCANCAGCANNTGACCATTGGCTAAAAGGCCAATTAATATTTTATTAATAAGTTCGTCCTGTCCAACGATTACTTGATCTATAGATTTACGAAGAGGATTTATAAATTCTGATTCTTTGGAAATCCTATCGTTAATTTTTGATAAACTAAATTCTGACATAATGATTCATGATGTTATATGTTTAAGTACAGGGATATCTTTAATTTCTTTACCAAGATATTTCAGTTCAAATTCCACGGACTGGTATAATTCGTGATTCGGATATTTTTTTATAAATTTGCTGTAATGTATCTCAGCCTGTTTAAAGTCGGCTAACATATTAGCGAATATAAATCCTTGCATAAATAACGAAAATGGTACTTGTTTGGAATCTGGGAAATTATTTTTTACTTTATCATATTGCTTAATGGCTTCGGAATAATCGCGCATATCNCGATAATAAATTTCAGCAATCAAGTATTGGGCCTCAGGTGCCTTTTTATGATCAGTATGCTGGTTTACGATCCTTTGCAGTAATTCCAACGCTGCTTGTACCTCTCCACCATTCCTTTTAGTTTCAGCTTCCTTATAAAGATCATCTGCTGATTTAAATAATCCACATCCAGCCATAACCAATGGAATAATTGCAAATAATAGATGTTTCGTTTTCATATCCATATTATTGAATTAAAGGCGGAGAATTTATATTACTTTTTCTCTCCTCCACTACCTTGAATTTCCCCTAACGACCCCGAGANTCAATTGTTCCACTAAAATGAATACAAGATTCCGAAGTGGATCTTATTTAGGTTTGGATTTTCTATGCTTTCACCGTAATCAACTCGGATTGGAGCAAAAGGAAGATTAATTGTGATACCGACTCCGCGATTCCATTGTAGGTCTTTCCATTGAACTGTTTGGAAAGAATCTGAAATTTGGCCGCCATCATAGAACAACACCATTCCTAGTTTCCAAAATAGTGGAAATCTTACCTCCCAATTTGTGAGCATTTTTGATGTTTTACCTAATGGAAGGGTTGATCCATATTCCGTTTGATAAGTCATAAATTGAAGAGGTTTCCAGGCACGTAACGTGTTGCTACCNCCCAAATAGAATTTTTCAAATAGAACTGTTTCGTAATGGTCATAATCATCCGACCAACCTGTAATCAAACCAACATTAATTCGTCCAGCAACCGTTACATTTTTAATAGGCGAAACATATTGTCTCAAATCTAAATCATATTTCGTGTAAGTCCGGTTACCCTTTAGCCAACCACCAAATGCATCCATGCGAAATATAATTACATTCCCTTTACTGGGATAGACTGGGTTGTCACGGTTATCCTGTTGGAGGTGAATACTAAAATTTCGTTGTTCAATTTGATCCTTAAATACATCAGATTCATCAAATAGTTCAAAACGGAAACCAATATCAAGAAAAGACCGCTGACGATTCCAACGAAAAATATTTGCATATTCTAATCCAAACCGACGTACGTAAGGTCCTTCTTCATCACCAAAATTTTTAAACTGCTGATAAAAAACTTTTACCTGGGTTGGCAATCTCAGNTCAAAGGGGCGGTGATTTGAAATTTTCATGTCAACACTGAAGCGTGGATACACAAATCCTTCTTCTGAAGGCATAACNACGGATCCTTTAGCATCAAATCGGTTTTTTGATCCGAATATCATACGGTCCAACCAATGGACTGATCCACCCAATCCAACTAAAGAATTAACACCTGGTACATATTCAATGATTTCATATCCAGGTTCTAATTCTAACTCCCCCCTATTCCGAAATTCTTTCATCCGTACTTCAATATTAACCAGGCTGTCAGAGTTAGCAAGTGGGTGCGTGATCAAACTAACGGAAGAAAAAAATCCAGATTGGAGTAGGGCACGTTTTGTTTTGTCCATTAGATTTTTCTCAAATAAATCCCCTTTTTTAAAGGAAAATTCCTTCCGAACATAATTTGAATCGATTAATTCTAGACCGGATACCCAAGTATGATGAATATATACATCCGCTCCCTCATTGATTAGAATAGTGATATTAACCGAATCCTGAACCTCTTGCTTGATATCAAATTGATAGAAAAGTTTCCCTTTTTCCTCGAAAGCTTCATTTAACAGTGCCTGGTTTGTATTAATTTGAACAGGATTATATGGACTACCCGTTTTTAAATCGAGAAGCGATTTAACTTCTTTCTCTTTTAAGGATCGAAGTCCGATTATACTAACAGAATTAAGGTAATACTGTTTTCCTTCTTCAATAATAAAAAAGATATCAACCTTATCATTAATTACTGAAAATGAATCTTTCACCGCTACTTCCAAGAAGCCATTTGAGTGATANTAATTTTTCAGGGAAATNGCATCNAGTTTGAGCAATCTACGGTCAAACTCAACACGTGAAAATAATAGGAACGATCCCGGTTTTAACTGTATCTGCTCAAGTAATTTTCGCTGACTGAAAGAATGGTGGCCAATAATCAATACACTGTTAATTGTTCGCGTATTTGATTTTTGCGCACATAGTGATATTGTGGCAGCTATCGCCACCCATAGGAATGGTCTCAGTTTTCGCATTAATATTTAGTATACGCGACGTAAGCGGAATTTCATATAGAATTTACCGGTCTCATCNACATTGCCCACGACCGAGAAATTAGGATTTATTTTATATTCTACACCTACCTTGTTTTTATAAGCAGCCCCAAGAGAAAAAGATCTACGATAACTGAAACTAAAATTTTGATTTAANTTGGCGCTAATACTGAACTCTTCACCTTCTCCTTGACGTAAAAGATCAGATGTTCCAGAGATTTCTACATCTTCAATTAAACCNGTTGACTTCAATCCAGTGGCACGTACAAAATTTCTTTCTAATTGCCTTTCTAGATAAGCACCAAGTATTGTCTGGGCTTGAGTGCCCAAACCTTCTGTTGTAAAGCCTTCTTCCGCCACACGNGTATTAAAAGTGAGTAATTGGAGGATATCGCTTTCAGTATAGCCTTTATCGCTCTCAAATCTCCATTCTGGGTTATCAAATGGGCCATATACACCCAGCATTATATCGGCATCACCGATACGGGTCGATGCTGTCACTTCCAGAAAAGGATTGAATCCTTTACCGTCAAAAGTCATAACTCCTTGCAGATTTTCAAATACATCACCGAGATAATAATAAATTTNACCTTCTAAAAATTCGATTTCACCAGAATAATCCCAACCGCTATCAAATTGTTTTAACATGGCTAATTCACCAGATATTTTTGCATCAATTTGTGAATTTCGAATTGAAAATGTATCTTCAATTGGGAAGCGNATATTATAATTGGTCGTTGTTCTTCCTTTTTCTTCTGCTATTTCTANTACATTAGTCCCAGAAAACTCTTTGTATATTGATCCTTCTTTAGCCGCAATTGTTCCACTTATTTCTAAGGTATCTTTTCCAGAAATCGTTATATCTACATTACCGTATCCTTCAATATCACCATTTAATGAACGGAAAAAAATCTGGTCACCAAATGCNTTCAAATCAAATCTTGGTTCAAANAACTTGGTGAAATCTATGCTGCCNGTAATAGTCAAGTTTTGAGATGAATCAACTTTGGATTGAGAGTCATATAAGGCGCCAGAAAAAGAANGGATGGATAATTGGTTNTCTATAAGATCACCTGAAGCAGAAATATGGTGAATAGGTTCATCCATAAGCACAGAAAATATTTTCCCATTTTTAATGATAATATTTCCATTTCGGACCAATTTATCCGGAGGCCCCTGAATNNCNAAGNGAATTTTGATATCTCCAATGATAGAATCCGTTTCAGCTAAATATTCCGATAAAAAGACAGCTGAACGAAAATCNCCTTCTGTTTTTACANTTAATTCACCATTAGGGTGCCATNNTTGCGCATTAGNTGATGCTATATCGAAATCAACAGGTAGTAATGCTTCACCGATAACATAATTACCATTCCAGCTCGAACTAAACTGATTAAACTTGAGTTGTTTATTAGAGTAATGTCCTTCACCATTNACAGTGCCAAGTGATATCCGATCATAAAAGGCATTTTCAACCTCTCCACTTAAATCAAAAATCGTCTCTTGCGTTGTGCCACCCATAGTGAACTTTCCGGTAAATTGGCCAAACAATAAAGGTTTCCATTTNGGTGTGAATTGAGTAAGGATTCTTAGATCCACATTTTTAAAGTTAGATTGAACATCCACAATTGTGGGTTTTGTAGANTCAGTNATAACGGGNAAAGTCCCCATCACNTGGAGTCCTGTTTTTTCACCTTCTGTTANGGTTANTTCTTCAAGATGCAAGACACCTTCANGATATAGCGTTGAGATATATAAATCNTCAAAGGGCTGATTAGCTATTNCACCATTTTTTAGGGTAATATCTAGACTAAAATCATCAGGATTTAAATCTTGNCCAACCNAAANTTCTCCAAAAATATTTCCCGTTAGTTCATAGCCAAAATCCTTATTCGCCAATTCTAGTATTTCTGTTGTAACATTTGAAAANTTTAAACGTCCCTTGAANGGATTTGTTTTGANNAATCCCTCAATAATTCCATCATCCACATGAATCTCAAAAGGTTCAAAGAAAAAACTATCATCTATCTTGATAATTTTGAGTGGGCGGGGATTAACCATATAATGGCCTCGATATGCAATCTGGAACCGATCCAGAATTAAAATACTATCATTTTGAAGCAACCCATTNAANTGAAGATAGTCNTGCCCATTTTTTAGTTCAAAACTGGATATTTCTACAGAATCCTGCAGTAATNGAAATTCACCTGTTCCACTCTCAAATCCTTGNTCATTCCAGATGCCTTTTCCAAATTTAACTGCGATAGATCCATCGTTAAATTNATTNAAATTATTCAATTTACCNGAAAATTCGAATGAGGANAGTGAAATGTTATTATACTGTAACCCATCAATAATACCTTCAGCTCGTATTNCCAATGTATCAAATGGCCCATTGAGTTCCATNGATCCTGTAGCTGAACCACCAGATAAGGAATCTGTCCANAAATTATTNATTAAAAAAGACGACGCATCTGTCAANGTTAAATCTAGGTCCANAAATTCCTCTTGAAAATTGGTGAATCCACTAATAGAAACAATCGATGGACCGATTGTCATTGTTAACGGATTGTTGATGGTTAATTTATTATCTTTATAAGAAACACCGCCTGAAATTGAAGATGTTTTCCGATCAAAAAGTATGGATTCAGTAATTTCGGCATTAATGTCTANAGCTGTTATTTGTGTTTCANGAATTTCACCATCAACNAGTACATATCCCGATAAATTAGTTTTTTTCTGGTTTAATAACCATTGACTTACATCGAATTTCTGAAGTTCGATTGTTCCATTAAAGCGNCCGCTNTTCTCAAAAATCCCCTGTGCTTTTAAAGAAGCGTCATTCCCTGTAAGTTCAAGAAATTGTAAATGAAAATATTCGTCCAGTCGCATCAAATTAAAACTACCACCCATATCCAGCCCTAATTCATTTTGCACAAATAAATCNCCTATAAAACTGGATAGATTCGATTCAAAATGAAAGGTAGCGGAGATTTTNGATAAATCAGGCTGTAAAGGTAATCGGGAAAAGATTTGATTGGGAATTTCATATTCTGATAAATCTAATTGGGCACGAATCATCGATTCTTCGCCTTTGTCAAAATTAAATTGTCCACTAATGTCGAATCCGTTAAAATTTGCTTTTTCGATACTTACGCTGATCGCTTTAGATGACAATTTTCCTTCGATATTTTGGACNGCNAAATCGATTTTTGGAGAAACACAAAATATTTCAAATTGCTCNAAATCTAATTCCATTTCATNCCGGCCTTCATTCACACGNCCATCAATCAAAAACTGAACGNNTCGGGTTGAATCATTNAANGGAACATTGATNNTACCGTCTACTCGTAATTTGNTAATATTCAACGGAATATTTTCCGGAGNAAANCTGAATGAATTGATTAATACTGAATCGGCATTGCTTTCAAAATAAGGTCGAATTGCAACATCTGATACATATAATTGATCAATTTCAATTCTACCCTTCATTAAAGATATTATTTTGATTCTTGTTGTAATATTTGGTAGAAAAATAGAAGCGCCATTCCTATGAATTAACGATAGGGTATCGGAGTGTAAAGTGGTAAATAAATGACCTGAAATATCACTGATTTCAACTTGCCATCCATTTTGATTCAATTGACGATTAAGATAGGTTTCTATCCGATTCTGCCAAATACCTGGTTTAAAAAGAAAAAAACCTGCAATAATAATTGTAAAGGCAAGGATAAAATAAATGGTTTGGCGTCTGGTCATTAGTATATGTATTGCTTTAACACCGTTACGAAATTACACGTCTTCAGTTCCATAAACAAAAAAAGCGTCCCAATTCAGGACGCTTTTTTATTTTGCTTTTCCAGACCTATTTAATCTACAACTTCAAAGTCTGCATCCTCAATTTCAGCATCATTTTTCTTTTTAGATTTGGATTTTTTTCCCCCTACTTCAGCTTCTTCTGTACCAGCTTCTGTGCTTTCGTCTTTGGCCGCTTCATACATTTTTGATGCTACTGCATTCCAGGCTGTATTAAGTTCGTCGATGGCTGCTTTCAGGGCGTCTCCATCAGAGCCTTCTTTGACAGTTTTTACCTTTGTCATAGCATCTTCAAGGGATTTCTTTTCATCCTTATCAAGTTTATCTTTATACTCTTCCAGATTCTTTTCCGTCTGATAAATTAGTTGTTCGGCCTGGTTCTGCATATCAATTAATTCACGTTTAGTTTTATCTTCCCCTTCATGCTTTTTCGCATCCTTCACCATTTTTTCCACTTCGGTATCGGATAGACCGCTAGACGCTTCGATTCGAATGCTTTGCTCTTTTCCTGTGGCTTTATCTTTCGCACTTACATTCAAAATACCATTGGCATCGATATCGAAGGTTACTTCCACTTGAGGGATACCTCGTGGCGCAGGAGGAATGCCATCTAAATGGAATCGGCCTATCGTTTTGTTATCTACCGCCATTTCACGCTCTCCCTGTAAGACATGGATTTCTACCGTGGTTTGATTATCCGCAGCGGTAGAGAACACCTGAGATTTCTTAGTCGGAATAGTTGTATTTCTTTCAATTAATTTGGTAGAAACACTACCTAAAGTTTCAATTCCCAGAGAAAGAGGTGTTACATCCAACAGTAAAATATCATCCACATCTCCTGCCAAAACACCACCTTGAATTGCAGCGCCAAGGGCTACTACTTCATCTGGGTTTACACTTTTGTTTGGTTCTTTCTTAAAGATTTCTTTAACCTGCTCCTGGATTTTAGGTATTCGGGTAGAACCACCAACCAAAATCACTTCATCAATTTTTGATGCTGTCAAACCCGCATCTTTGATTGCCTTAACACATGGTTCTACTGTTCTTTCGATAAGATCTGAAACCAATTCTTCAAACTTAGCTCGAGTCAATGTGAGGTTCAAATGTTTCGGCCCTGATGAATCAGCAGTGACAAAAGGTAGATTAATTTCGGCTTGCTTGGAACTGGACAGTTCTGTCTTAGCAGTTTCAGCAGATTCACGAAGGCGCTGTAATGCCATGGGATCCTTTTTTAAATCAACCCCATCGGATTTTTTGAACTCAGAAGCAATCCAATCAATAACTTTTTGATCAAAATCATCACCGCCAAGATGTGTGTCACCATTGGTTGATTTCACTTCAAAGACACCATCACCTAATTCAAGGATAGAAATATCGAAGGTTCCACCACCTAAGTCAAATACAGCAATTGTTTCTTCTTTTTTCCTTTCCAAACCATAGGCCAAAGAAGCAGCCGTCGGTTCATTTATGATCCGACGAACATTCAACCCGGCAATCTTACCTGCATCTTTAGTTGCTTGGCGTTGGGAATCATTAAAATATGCCGGAACGGTAATTACCGCATCAGTAACGGTGGTCCCCAAATGTTCTTCAGCGGTCTGTTTTAATTTTTGCAGAACCATGGCACCAATTTCTGGTGGTGTATAGTTTTTACCGCCAGCTTCAACAACGACTGAACCAGATTCACCTTTACTTACTTTATAGGGGACTTCTTTAATTTCTGTCCCTACTTCACTAAACATCCGTCCCATGAAACGTTTGATCGAAAATACTGTATTCTGTGGGTTAGTTATAGCCTGACGTTTAGCCAGTTGCCCAACAAGACGGTCACCTTCTTTGGTGAAGGCGACAATTGAGGGGGTTGTACGACCTCCTTCTGTGCTAGTAATTACAGTTGGTTCGCCTCCTTCAAGAACTGCCACACATGAATTAGTTGTTCCAAGGTCTATTCCAATGATTTTTCCCATTATTAATACTCCTTAAAAAAGTAAATGAAATAATAATTTTACTCAAATAAACTCAATTATTATGCCAGAGCAATTAGTTAGCCTATATGGCAGACTTATAAATAAATATCGCTATAAATGACAGAAAATTATTAGGAATCGATAGGTTTGACTGACCTTTTTCCCTTTTTTGACTTTTTGCTAGGAGGCGGTTTTTGCTTAGATTTTATTTTTGCCGGCAAAAATTCAAATTCTTTTTGTTTTACATCTACTTTAATGCCTTTTGCATCATGAAAAACTTTTCCTAATAAGAATTCTGATAAAGGGTCTTCCAAAGAACTTTGAATTTCCCGCCGTAAAAACCTGACTCCATATTCAGGGTCATATCCTTTTTCGACAAGCAAGGCTTTTGCCCTTTTTGTTACTGATAGAGTTAAACCTATTTTATCCAGGTTTTCATGCAGACCCATTAATTGTAAATCAATAATCTTGAGAACATGTTTTTTCGTCAATGGATGATATACAATCGTTTCATCCAAGCGATTTAAAAATTCAGGGTTAAAGGTTCCTTTCATTAAATCTAAAATACGGTCGCGCATAGCCTCATAGTTGGCTTCCTCTGTACCTTCATTAAACCCAAATGCGCCACTACCATGTATTTCCTTAGTACCAACATTGGAAGTCAAAATAATAATAGAATTCCGAAAATCAACTTTTCGCCCTATTCCATCAGTTAAAACACCCTCATCAAATAATTGCAGTAGTACATTAAAAACGTCAGGATGGGCTTTTTCAATTTCATCAAACAATATTACTGAGTAGGGGTTTCGACGGACTTTTTCAGTTAGTTCTCCTCCCTCTTCATACCCTACATATCCAGGAGGGGCTCCAATGAGCCTTGAAACTGAAAAACGTTCCCCATACTCACTCATATCCAATTTGATAAGTGCATCACTATGACTGAATAAATAATTAGATAAAACTTTAGCTGTTTCAGTTTTGCCTACACCAGTTGGACCCAAAAAAAGGAAAACACCTATTGGACGATGAGGACTTTTTAGTCCTGCCCGGGAGCGCTGAATCGCTCGGCTTAAACTCTCAATAGCACGATTTTGCCCAATGATATTTTCAGACATTTCATCTTTCATTTTTAAAAGTTTCTGCCCTTCAGATTGTGCTACTTTTCGTACGGGAATCCGAGTGACCATAGAAACCACGTCTGCAATACTATCTTCTGTTACTCGAATAGGGTTGGACTCCTCATTCAATTGCCAGTCTTTTTGAAGATTGTTCAATTTCCGAATCAATTTTTGTTCAGTATCACGAAGATTTGCAGCATCTTCAAATTTTTGAGCAACCACAACTGAATCTTTTTCCAAACGGACTTTTTCAATTTCTAGCTCGAGATCGATGACTTCCTGAGGTACTTTCATATTCAGCATATGAGCTCGAGAACCGGCTTCATCCATGATATCTATAGCTTTATCGGGTAAAAATTTATCAGTGATATATCGATAGGAAAGTTGAACGCAGGCTTCAATCGCTTCCTCATCATAACTAACATTGTGATGTTTTTCGTATCTGGGTTGAAGACCCTTAAGAATCGCAATAGATTCATCTACAGATGGAGGTACAACATTTATTTTTTGAAAACGGCGTTCCAGCGCACCGTCTTTTTCTACATATTTCCGATATTCATCTAATGTCGTTGCTCCGATACAATGGATATCTCCACGAGCAAGTGCCGGCTTAAACATGTTGGAAGCATCAAGAGAACCGGAAGCACCACCAGCCCCAACAAGTGTATGTAGTTCATCAATAAATAATATNAGGTTATCCGTTTTTTCTAGTTCAACCATAACAGTCTTTATACGTTCTTCAAACTGGCCACGATATTTTGTACCTGCCACAAGTNCGGCTAAATCAAGAGATAAAATACGTTTATTGTGAATTAANCGTGGAACATCCTTGTAAATAATTCTTTGNGCCAGNCCTTCTATTATNGCCGTTTTCCCTACACCTGGCTCGCCGATTAAAACAGGGTTGTTCTTTTTACGCCGTGATAAAATTTGTGCTACGCGCTCAATTTCATCCTTGCGACCAATAACAGGGTCAAGCTTTCCTTGTCTGGCAGCTTGAGTAATATCTCTTGAAAAATGGTCTAATGCCGGTGTTTTCGATTTGATTGTTTTTTCTTTCTTCCTTTTTGCTGGCGTACCAGATTTTTGTTCCTGACCATCATCCTTTATCAAATCAACCACACTATCGTAATCCAAATTGTGCGCGTTAAGAACTTCGTAAGCAATGCCTTCTGTTTCTTTAAGAATAGCTAAAAGGAGATGCTCGTCATCTGCAATGGTTGCTCCCATTGTAGATGCTTCATTAAAAGCATTCCGAAGAATACGCTCGGCTCGACGNGTCAATGGCAAATGTCCCAGNGTCATTGTCCCGCCCGAAGTTTTGATCATATCTTCTACCATTGCTCGTATATCTTCAATATTACAATCGTAAATATCAAAAATTTTAGACCCAAGTCCCGAATCTTCCCTANNAAGACCTAATAATAAGTGTTCGGANCCAACATAACTATGCCCTAGNCGAATTGCTTCCTCCTTTGNATATTTCATTATATTTTGAACGCGCTTGGAAAAATTTTCTTTCATACTACCGTGAAATTAAACAGGGATATTTCAGTATCAAATACTATCTAATTGTGAAAGTGTTCCTTTTTCCAAATAATATCGCTTATTCCCAATAGATGCTACTTCTGAGTTGTGGGTGGTAATCACAAGAGCCTGCTTAAAGTCAGTATTTATCTTTTGAAANAGACCAATCAAGCGATTAGCATTCTCCAAATCAAGATTTCCAGTAGGTTCATCTGCTAATACCAGCTTAGTCTCATTCATTAAAGCTCGAACAACAGCCACTCTTAATCGTTCACCACCTGATAGTTGGAANGGGTAATGGTCTTTCCTATCAANAAGACCAATATAGTTTAATAATTCTTCCGCTTTTTGAATATTATCTTTCTTTCCNGCAATTTGGTTTGGGAGCAGAACATTTTCAAATGCAGTGAATTCCGGCAATAAATGATGGAATTGAAAGACAAATCCGAGNAATGAGTTTCGTAAATGTGCAAGTTGATTATTATTAAGCGTATCAATGTTTTGGTTATCNAAAATAAGTATTCCACTATCAGATCGATCCAAAGTNCCTAAAATATTTAGAAGTGTAGATTTTCCAGCACCGCTGGGACCCATAATTGTGATAAGNTCTCCCCTTTCAACTTCTATAGACACATTNNTAAAAACGGATAATTCTTTTGTACCATTGCGATANGATTTGGAAAGGTTTTTTGCGNTAAGTATCATTTTTCTAAATAGACTGCTTCAATAGGCGAGATCATTAAAGTGCGTTTTGCTGCTATCCAAGTTGATAAAATTACCATTCCNAAAGAAATAGACAAGANGATTATAAAATCATANGCAAAAATCACCATGGGNAAATATGGNGTGAAATANATATCTTCTGGTAAAGTGATGATCCCAAAAATGTTTTGAAAGANAATAANCAAAAGNCCAATTCCCAAACCTATAAATATTCCTATCCCACCAATCATNCTTCCNTGGTACATCACAATAGAGCGGACCAAATCTTGGGTGCTCCCCATTACCTGTAAGATNCCGAACTCTCTCATCTTTTGGGCAGTGACCAACATCAGAGTTGTAACAAGATTGAAACAAGCCACCAAAATAATCATGCTCAAAACCACCAAGGCTCCAATACGCTCAAATTTCATGGCGCTAAATAATTCATTATGCAAATCTTTCCAGGTTTCTACTTTTNCACTAGGAAAATATTTTTGAATAGACATTGCAATNNGNTCNGGATCGGNATTTTCAAAAAGACGAATATCCGCTCCATCGGGACCATTTTTACGGGTAAAAAGTCTATTTCCAACTTCGGCTGGAATAAAAACAATTTTGTCATCCAAATCTAATACCTGAATATTAAAAATACCNCCTATTACACATTGAATCTGTTGGGGGAATCCCCAACTAGATCCCTGATCGATTGGACTCATAATTCGGATACCATCTCCAATAGAGACATTGAGCCTTCTTGCCGTCATTTCACCTAAATACACCAAAGGAAGATCAGGAAGATTATCACCTTTCAATAAATTCAAATCATAGAACGATGTAATCAATTTTGTATCAACAGCTTTAAACAAAACCATCCGTTGTACTTCATCTCTGCCAATGATAAGTCCCTTCCTCTCTTGAAATGCCAAAACCTCTTTTACATTCTCTATAGACCGAATTTTATCAATATTTTCTTCCCAATTGGTCATATCACTTATACGAATATCTCCCTCAAAACCAATGATACGGTTTATTACACGTGATTCAAATCCATTTAGGACAGATACAGAAAGAATCATCGCAATGCATCCGATAGCCAANCCAATAATGGCAATCCAACCATTAAGACGNCTTGGGCCAGCNCCTTTCCCACCTAGCATGAATCGACGGGCAATAAAAATTGCAAAGTTCATTCGTANCTTAANGCGTCTGCTGGTTCAATGCGCTCAGCNCGGACCGTTGGCCAAATCGCTGCAAAAATTGCACAAACTATTGAGATTATANCTATCGAAAACACATCNAAAATGGATACATCCATTGGAATAAAATCCATAAAGTAAATATCCTCAGGGAGGGTAATGATTTTAAAATTGTTCTGCATCCAAGCCAAAANCAAGGCCAAAAAAGATCCAATAATTGCACCCGCTAAACCTATCATGAATCCATAAAATAGAAATAACTGTCTTAACCCTGNGTGCGATACACCCANAGATTTTAAGATACCGATTTGTCGGGTTTTATCAAGGACTATCATCGCCAGGGCTGAAATAATATTTACCAAACCTACCATAGCAATGAGGCTGAATATAAACAAAATTGGCCAACGTTGTATGTNCATCCATTTGAAAAGAGAACGGTTTTTTTCTTTCCAAGTCATCACCATGTAAGGATAAGCCAAGTCCTTCTTCAAAAATTCGGATAACTCATTGGCCCATTTTGNTTCGCTCAAACGTAGGATTTGACCCGAAACTTTTTCATTCATATGAAANAATCTATCGGCTTGCTCTAAATTCATATAAATCATATGATTGTCATATTCCAACATTCCAGAATGNAAAAAACCTGCCACAACGAATTGCTTTAANCGTTTATTCGANCCATTTAATGTAGCCAGNTCAAAAAGAACAATTTTATCTCCAATAGAAATGTTAACTTGATTNGCTAAACGTTCGCCAATTACAATTTGATTACCGCTAATATCATTTNNTCCACTAACTAATATATCATTTATAAACTCAACNCTGTCTGGTTCAATTCCTTCCNCAATAATACCTTCAGCTANCTTTCCTTTCCGAAGAAGNGCAGGTTTTTGGATAAATCGAGATTGGGAAACTGTTTCTTTATAATGAAACAAAATACTATCCATCTCCAAAATTTCTGATGGGATAGGATAGTTTAGATAATGTTTTACACGGATATGTCCATCAAAGTCAGCAATTTTTTTTGATATTACTTTCTCAAATCCATTCAAAATAAATAAAGTAATAAGAAGAGCAGAAATACCTACTGAAAGTCCTGCCACAGATAAAACTCCAGCCACACGTGTAAAACTCCCCTTTTGAGCTGTACGAAGGTATCGCGTCGATAAATAAAAAGGGAAATTCATTGCATTAAATTTTACTCTTCAGTACGCATGGCCGGAAAAAAAATCACATCTTTGATGGAACGGTTTTCTGTTAGAAGCATTACCAGACGATCTATTCCAATGCCGACACCGGCAGTAGGTGGCATACCGCATTCCACAGCTTGTAAAAAATTTTCATCCACTGGGTGAGCTTCGTCATCTCCACTTGCAGCAAGGCGTGCCTGATATTCAAAACGTTCCCGCTGATCGATAGGATCATTCAATTCAGTGAAAGCATTGGCAAACTCCGCACCGCCGATAAATAATTCAAAACGTTCAACCAAATGAGGGTTCCCATTCCGATGCTTTTTAGCCAACGGTGAAATGACTTTAGGATAATCTGTGATAAATGTAGGTTGAATCAGTTTGGGCTCCACCAAGTTACCCATCATTTCATATAACATTTGACCGTAATTAGCATTTGCTTCCACATCAATATTGTTGTTCTTACAAACTTCTCTCATTTTTTGATCGGATGCTTCTGTTAGATCTTCACCTGTAGCATCTTTAAGTAGTTCAAGTAGCGGTCTACGCTGAAATGGTTTAGATAAATCTATTTTTAAATCACCCCAAGTAGGATGCAAAGAATCAATGCTGTCTGCTACCTTACGAATCATATCTTCCACTAGTTTCATATTATCTTCATAATCTGCGTAAGCCCAATAGAATTCCAACATAGTGAATTCGGGATTATGATTTCGGTCCATTCCCTCATTGCGAAAGTCTTTAGCAATTTCATAAACACGATCAATCCCTCCAATAATGAGTCGCTTAAGGTAAAGTTCATCGGCAATCCGCAGATAGAGTTTTTGATCCAATGCATTATGATGTGTAGTAAAAGGGCGGGCATTTGCACCACCATAAAGCGGTTGGAGAACTGGTGTTTCCACTTGCAAAAATTCCAGGTCATCCAGATAACCACGCAAAAAACTAATGATTTTAGCGCGTTTTACAAAAGTATCCCTAACGTCCGGGTTAACGATCAAATCCAAATGTCTATTGCGATAACGGTGTTCCTTATCAGTAAATGCGTCGAATGTTTCCCCTTCTTTTTCTTTGACAATAGGCAAAGGGCGTATGGATTTACTAAGTATAGTCAGGACAGCTGTGTGAACTGAAATTTCCCCCATTTTTGTTTTAAAAACATGGCCCTTTACACCAACAAAATCTCCGATATCCACAAGTTTGAAATGGGTATAATTTTCCCCGCCCACATCATCCTGTCTTATAAAGACTTGAATCTTACCTTTGGTATCCTGAATATGAAAAAAGGAGGCTTTACCCATTTTTCGTATGGACATAATTCTTCCAGCGATGTTCACATTCTGTTTTTCTAGGTTTTTAAAATCATTCAAGATATCGCTACTGAAATGGGTTGGTTCATATTTTTGCGGATAAGGATCAACACCTGCTTCTCTCAATTTGGATAATTTTTCCTTACGAAATTCAATAATTTGATTTAGGCTTTTATGTTCTTCAGACATTTGGCTTAAGTTTCCTCCACTTCAACGGTTTTTCCTAACTGATGCATTAAATAAGCATGGATAAATTTATCAATATTGCCATCCATCACCGCAGATATATTGCCTGTTTCTTCTTTAGTGCGATGATCCTTTACCATGTTATAAGGATGGAATACATATGATCGAATCTGGCTTCCCCATGCGATATCCATCTTACTGTCTTCTAAATCTTTCATGGTTTCTTTTTCTTTTTCAACTTCCAACCTATATAACCGTGCTTTTAATACTTTCATTGCAGATGCTTTATTTTTATGCTGACTGCGTTCATTTTGGCATTGCACTACAATTCCCGTAGGGTTATGAGTGATTCGGATAGCCGAATCAGTCTTATTCACGTGTTGACCACCAGCACCACTAGCACGGTATGTATCAATGCGTAAATCATTTGGGTTAATTTCAACTTCAATTTCTTGTTCTGGCGAAGGATAAACAAATACCGATGCAAATGATGTATGGCGACGGTTATTGGAATCAAAGGGTGAAATGCGTACCAGGCGGTGGACACCAGCCTCTGCCTTAAGTAAACCGTAAGCATAATCACCTTTGATCTCTATCGTTAGGTCTTTGATACCAGCTTCATCACCAGGCTGGTAATCCATGATCTCCTTTTTAAATGCATTGCGTTCTACCCAACGAGAATACATGCGGTACAACATCTCTGCCCAATCCTGGCTTTCTGTACCACCAGCACCAGGATGAATTGTCATTATTGCATCTTCTGTGTCCAAGGGATCACCCAGAATCATCTTCAATTCTAGATTTTCAATAGTTGATACAAATTTATTCAATTCCACATTTATTTCTTCAAGTTCTGTGTCACCTGTTTCACCAAATTCCATTAATACTTGGACGTCTCCCTGAAGAGTAGCAAGTTTCTCCCAGAGTTTGATTTCCTTCTCAAGAATAGATATTGTTTTAAGGTGTGATGAGGCCGCAGCATTATCATTCCAAAAATCAGGCGCAGCAGATACCTGACGCATTTTTTCTAAATCAGCTCGTTTAGCTGATAAGTCAAAGATACCTCCGCAATTCGGAATATTTTTTCTCTGCGGTGTTGTATTGATCTTTTAAATCGATTAGTTCCATTAATGAAATTTAAGCTTTTGTTCAATTGTGATAGGATGAAAAATTGGTTAATCTACTGAAGAAATGAACATCCTATCGTTTAAATATTTCCGCAGAGCAATATCATCCATACTAATATAGGCAAAGCGACCATCCTCAACCACTGAGATTCGAGCTTTCTCTTCAGATACTAAAACTACAATTGCATCTGTTTCCTCAGAAATACCCAAAGCAGCACGATGACGGGTACCCATTTCAGGATCAATCATGGTGCTTTCAGTTAGGGGTAAAATACAAGCCGCCGCATCAATAATATCATTCTGAATGATCACAGCTCCATCGTGGAGCGGTGAAGTTGGATTAAAAATAGAAACCAGTAGAGGAGCCGTCACCTCCGCTTTAAGTTGTGTGCCTTGCTCTTTATAGGATCGCAAACCCGTCTCTCGTTGAATTACAATCAATCCACCCCAGTGTCGTTCTTGTAGTTGGGAAGCAGCTTCTACAATCGACATAATTGTCCTAGATGTACCAACACGAAAAATGCGTTGAAAGAATCGTGTTTGACCCACATAAATCAGTAAGCGACGCAGTTCTGGCTGAAACAAAATCACAAAAGCTACCACCCATACAGTCTGAAACTGGTTTATCAACCAACTAGATGCACTCAATCCAAAAGCATTAAAAAGAAATGAACCCACCATCAAGATGATGAGCCCAGCTAACATTTGGCCTGCCCGGGTACCTTTGAAATAGAAATAAATCTTGTAGAATAGCCAACTTACCAGAAGTAAGTCAATCACGTCAATGAGCGTAATGGTCAGAAAACCAACTTGGAACAATACCATTTAATTGATTCCCATAATTTTTTCAGTAATGGTTAATGTTCGGCGTGTAGCTCGTATATCATGAACTCGAACAATTCTGGCACCATTTATCACACCCGCTGTAATAGATGCAAGTGTTCCTTCGATTCGCTCCTCTACTGGGAGATCTAAAGTAAAACCAATGAAAGATTTTCGAGATGGACCAAGTAAAACGGGATATCCCATGGTAGAAATTTGCCCCAATTCACGGATGATTTCAAAATTATCTTCCAAACGCTTGCCGAACCCAATCCCGGGATCCAGAATAATATTGCCACTATCAATTCTTGCTCTTTTTGCTATGGCAATCTGGACTTCAAAGAATGCTTTAATTTCCTTTATTAGGTTGTCGTAATTAGGATTTTTCTGCATATCTCCAGGTTTACCCTTTATATGCATAATAATTACAGGTACATTGCGTTTAGCTACTAATGATGCCATATTATGATCAAAGGTCAGTCCCGAAATATCGTTTACCATATCTGCGCCTGAGACCAATGCAGCCTTTGCCACCTTTGATTTATAAGTATCGATAGAAATCAAACAATCGGACTTTAGGCGGATAGCTTCAATTATCGGAATCGTCCGGCTTAATTCTTCCTCTAACTGGACAGCCTCAGCTCCTGGGCGAGTTGATTCACCTCCAATATCTATTATATTCGCCCCCTCTTCTACCATTTTTAAAGCATGATCTATTGCTTTATCATGTGATTTAAACTGTTCTCCATCACTAAAAGAATCAGGCGTCATATTAAGGATACCCATAATTAAAGTATGGGATTGGTGCTTGAGCCAAGATTGGAATTCTTGTCGATTCATCTATACTTATACTATCACAACAGGCAATAAATTAAGGGTGAATTCAATTGAGAATAATGAATTTATCAACAGTTGAAAAATAGCCGATACAAAAACGCTCCTCATTTCTGAGGAGCGTTTTTCATTTAATTTTTTCCGGATATTTCCGGTTTTTTATTTTGAGGTTTACGGCGGCGCCTTTTTTTCTTTAGTTTTTGGGCTGCCCCGTTTTTTGAACGCTTAATTTGTTTCCCTTCCATGACCGCCGCTACTTCTTCACCATCTATAGT
>PBBH01000013.1 GCA_002716525.1 Fidelibacterota bacterium
GTCCAAGCGATTGCGAATCGGGACGAGGAACATCAGTATCAAATTATTACAATAGATAGATGGGCGGATTCTTCTTTTTCAAATATTCAAAGTGCCTCTTCATATCAACGCATTGTAACTGTGGATAATATGGCTGAAACAGGAGATGATATTACTATTGCTAATCTTGGACCTAATTTTTCCTTTAAACACGTTTTAAGTCAGGTCAATGCTTATTTTCCTATCTGGATTCAAGGTGGAAATAAAGTTTTTTCATTCTATGATGGAGGTGTTGGTTTAGTCGTAAATGAAGATGGATCAAATTTCAAGAAAATTACGGGCGTTGAAGCACTAGATATTGCGTTTGATTTAACTGGTTTATCAGCAGTATTCACTGGTGAAGATCATAATATTTATTACCTAAGTATAAATTCTAATGATGCACCTAACCTAATTGCAACCCACACGAATAATGAATGGTACAGCGACCCTGAAATCTTTTTGAAGGACCAAAAACAATACATATTGTACTCAAAACGAAAGTATCAGTCTAATAACAATATCGGAGTTGAAGATATTTACACATCGGATGTGGATAATAATGGTATTTTAAAACTTACCAATGCACAAAATCAGGAAAAATTTATTATGCCTCGAATGTCTCCAGATCAGAGCAAGATTTTGTACGTTAAAGAAAAAGATGGCTTGTACATAATGGATTACCCAGTCGTTCAGGGTAATGAGAATATAAAATCTGTGACAGAGAATGGGGCAAAATTAGTTCCAGTGTATAGCAAATACTTTCGAAATATCCGTTGGTCTCCCGATAGTAAGCGGGCAATTTTTTGGACATATAACAATAGCACATATTTTCTGTATGTGTTTGAATTAGGTGGTGATCCAGAAATAAAATTGTTGGAAGTAGGTGGAAGGTATGCGGATTGGATAGACTCGAACACCTTTATTTTCCGAAGCGAACCATCAAATGCTATGTTTACAAAAAATGTTAGTTCCTCAACAAATACGGATCCAACTCCTTTTTCTGTCTCTCCTTGGGCGCAATTGCAGCCTAGGAAGTAATGTATGAATTTAAAAAATAATATAAAATATCAAATGATTTTATGGCTGTACCCGATGGTATAAATCCAAAAATTTGGTCAGAGCGTCTCATCGACCGCCTGGCTTATGCCCGCGATGCCAGTATGTATCGTCTGGTGCCACAGGCGGTGGTACGACCAGAAAATGAAGCTGAAATCCAAGCATTGTTGGCTCATGGAAATGCAACCAATACACCAATTACATTTCGAACGGGAGGTACATCCCTTTCTGGGCAATCGATCACTGAGGGGATTATGGCTGAGGTTGTGCGGGGCTGGCAGGATTATAGAATATTCGATAATGGAAATTCTATAAAGTTAGATCCTGGTGTTATTGGTGCTCGTGCCAATATATATCTATCTCCATATCAGAAACGTATTGGCCCCGATCCAGCATCGATTAATGCGGCACGTATTGGTGGTATTATATCTAATAATTCATCTGGAATGGTCTGTGGTGTAAAAAATAATGCCTACCACACGATGAAACATATACGCTTCATGTTGACCAATGGCCATGTATACGATACTTCGAACCCGGATGATTACAGTCGCTTCATTGAAAGTGAATCTGCCCTTTCAGAAGGTATTTTATCATGTAAACGGGAGATTGAAAGCCAAAATAAAATGTTAAATAGAATACGGCATAAATATCGTATTAAAAATACTTTAGGATATTCACTTAATGCATTTATTGATTATGAAAATCCGTTAGATATTTTCGCGCATTTAATTATCGGGTCGGAAGGAACTTTGGCATTTTTTTCCCATGTTGTGCTTAATACGATAGATGATCCGCCACTAAAGTCTACGGGGCTGGCTTTATTTGATTCCGTAGATGCTTCAGTAGCAGCCCTACCTGTACTGATAGATGAAGGTGCTGATGCGATAGAAATGCTTGATGATGCCTCATTGCGCACGGGACGCTATCTCGAAGAACCGCCTTATGATCCAAACAAGATTCCTGATAATTCGGCTGCGCTTTTATTTGAATTTCAAAAAAACGAAATAAAAGAGATTGCCCATTTAAGTGAAACAATCCCTCATGCTTTATCCTTGGCTGGAGGGACACTACCCTCAGGGATGATTACCGATGACATCCAGCGGATGAAATTGTGGAATATTCGGAAAGGATTATATCCGACTGTAGGCGCCATGCGAAAGAAAGGAACCAGTGTAATCACTGAAGATCTATGTTATGATTATCATGATTTGCCTCAGGTTGTAAAGGAACTCAAATCGATATGTCGTCACTGGAAATACGATGATGCAGTTATATTTGGACATGCCAAGGATGGTAACCTCCATTTTGCTGCCTCCATGGATTTAAATAGTTTAGATGGCGCAAAAAGATTTGAAGGATTGATTGAAGATATGGTGGAATTAACAGTAGGAAAATTTGATGGCTCCCTAAAAGCAGAACATGGTACGGGTCGGAATATGGCCCCCTTCGTAGAATATGAATGGGGGGGAGATCTATACCAAATCATGTGGCGGNTNAAAAACCTNGCTGATCCAAATGGAATNTTGAATCCTGATGTATTGNTGACNAAGAATAAAAAAATCCATGTNAAAAACCTAAAANAGATGCCTATTGTATCAGACCATGTCGATTTATGCGTAGAATGCGGATTTTGTGAGCCAATGTGTCCCTCAAGAGAATTAACAATGACACCCCGTCAGCGCATTGCTGTGCAAAGGGAAATTGCCAGTGGTAATGCAGATAAGTCAGTAATAGATGAATTTCGTTATGACGGTATGGACACCTGCGCGGCTGACGGTCTATGTGAAATTGCCTGCCCAGTAAATATCAATACAGGAACATATATCAAATCCTTGCGTCATGACGCACATTCTAATTTCGGTAGCGCAGTTAGCGCGTATGCTGCCGATCATTTTTCAGCATTGACGTCCCTTGCACGTTTTGGATTAACCATAGGTCACGCTATTTCAACAATTATGGGAAATCAGACAGTAATGTTTACATCAAAAATTTTCAATCGAATGGGTTTGTTACCGCTTTGGAATGAATATTTACCACGCCCAGCAGAAAAGATTAATAACATTGAAGANAAACAAGGAGAGCCTTGGNTCTATTATCCATCTTGCTTAACAAGAGTATTTAGCAGTCGCGATGGTAAATCTAATTTGGTCAATACGCTCAATACTATTGCAANCCGCACTGGAAGGTCATTAAGAATTCCCAAGGGCATTAACGATACATGCTGCAGNCAGGTTTTTTCCTCTAAAGGATATGANGAAGCAGCTAATAATATTCAGGAGAAAACCATTNATTTAATATGGGAATCTTCAAATAATGGGGTATTACCNNTTTTAGTGGANACATCCCCTTGNACATATCAATTTCNCCACCCAACACNNGGGTTAAGNAAGGTANCCTTAGAAAAATTAGATCAATTAAAATTTGTGGATATAATTCAATTTCTTTCTCAATGCATNNCGGATAAGGATTATCCGGCATTGAACAATAAAATTGTCTTACATCCCACATGTTCTACAGAAAAAATGGGAGACCGAAAGCAAATGGTGTCATTAGCAGAGAAATGTACAAAAGAAGTGATTGTGCCAATTCATTGGGGGTGCTGTGGTTTTGCTGGGGATCGTGGGTTGATTGTGCCAGAATTAAATCAATCAGCAACGATCTTTGAAGCGGATGATATCCAGGGTCAAACAACAGGATATTCTACCAGCCGTACCTGCGAAGTTGGGATGATGTCAAATACGGAATTGGATTACAGTTCCATTGCTTACTT
Organism: Fidelibacterota bacterium; assembly: GCA_002716525.1. Taxonomy (GTDB): domain Bacteria; phylum Fidelibacterota; class Marinisomatia; order Marinisomatales; family TCS55; genus TCS55. The sequence continues at coordinate 3,851 of PBBH01000013.1, forward strand.
GGTAAAGGAATATTTGGATCAGGCTGTGAACTAACACACTTGAGGTGTAAATATTCTATGGTAAATTATCAAATGTGTATTGAACTTTTTCTGGAATAAAAAGGTCATTTCAATTCAATGAGCATATCCATAATGAAAAAATATTTAATTATTACCTTTTTATCCATTTTCACTATTTTATTTGCTGAAACCATCGGCAGAGTGATGAAATCCAATGGGGTAGTTTTGATTAAACCTGTTGGCGGCGGCACCTATTCTATTAGTGTAAAACCGGGGCAAGCTGTTTCCAATGGTGATGCTATCCGAGTTGGCGAGGGTAGTTTTGCAGTGGTAATCTATCTTGATGATAAATCTGTTATAAAAGTCAGGGAAAATACAGATTTCCAATTCATAGATTCCCAGAATACACGTGTAATCAGAGTTGAACAAGGCACAACGCTGCATAATGTGACAACGAAAGGCAGAACTAAACCTTATCGAGTCGAAACGCCTGTATCCGTAGCTTCTGTAAAGGGTACGGAGTTTTCCGCATCCCATGATCCGGTTGCAGGTGTAGATTTATTTGTTGGTAAATCTGGCAATTTTGATGTGTTCAATACTATCAGTGGGATGACAATAAACGTTGGTCCTGGGCAAAAAGCAGTATCGAATGTAATGGGTCAGCTTATTCCAGCACCAGCTCAACCTGGTGATTATCCTGAAGATCCAGAGGGTGAATCACCTGATGAGCCACAAGAAGAGCAGGAGGAGCCCGAAGCGCCCGACGATACACAATATCAACAGGAGCAGCGACAACAAGACACACAGACTGAAGAACAAAGACCTAGACGACAACCTGAACCAGAAACAACATCCGAACCAGCTGATTCACAGCCGGATGAACCACAGGTAGCGGAAAAACCGAAACCTAAAAAACCATTTAACTTAGGGCTTGGTGTCGGATCAGCCACGATTGATGGTGCCATTTATAATCAGATTGCATTGCGACCAGAATTATCCTTTGGTAAACTTGGTTTGGGGCTTGACCTTGTTCTCTATATTGACAATGAGGGTAATATTCGAGAAGATGAATGGGATGAAGCATCTGATTTCATCGACAAATTCTTATATATCCGTTGGGGTCAAAAGTCCGATCCATTCTGGTTCAAGTGGGGATCTTTAGATAATGTAACTCTTGGGTATGGTGGATTATTGGCAGGTTATTCCAATATGATGGAATTTCCTTCGGTTCGAAAAGTGGGTATCAATACAGGAATGACTTTTGGTAATTTTGGAACAGAGCTCTTTATGTCGAATATGAAGGACTTTTCCCGCGGCGGTACACTATTAGGACTTCGTGGTACATATAAACTTTCAGATGCCATCCCTTTAACCTTTGGTTTGAATTATGTGACGGATATGAATCAATTTTCCGGACTAAAGGATACTGACAAAGACTCTTACCCGGATATGTTTGATGATTTTCCTAATGATAAAGATTACTGGAATGATACCGACGGCGATGGCATTGTGGATAAAAACGGAGGGAATAAAGAACCAGACAACGGTTGGGATATCGATGGCGACGGAGACAATATTCTCGATTCAATTGATAACGACTTGAATCTGAAACCTACGCCATTCAGCTTAAAGGATAATACTGCCACCGCTCAGGGATTTGCCATTGATTTGGGTTATCCGATTTTAAGGAGTAAAGCCTTTAGCCTGGAAGCATACATGGAATACAATAAGCTCATTTTCCCTAAAGTAAGTGGTGACGCATATTATACTCGTAAAGCAATGGATGGTACAGGAATTACTGTTCCTGGGCTACGTGCAGGTTTATTCAGCTTCCTAAACGTGAGTTTTGAATACCGCATCAAACAGGGGTTTTTTGCACCACAATTCTTTGATGGGAGCTATGATCTATCCCGTGTTGTTGCGGAATTTGGTGAGTCCGGAACAATAATTCGTACCAAAGATCAGGTTATNCTCGTTGATTCATCGAATACAGCAGGTATGTATGGCTCAGCATCGGCCAATTTGTTTAACCTCGTCAATTTCAATGCATCCTATGCAAGTATGAAGGGAGAGGGGGATGTTGAATACAACAGTTTCACTGCACTAATCAATGTTAACGCTGAGAATATTCCTAAACTCAGTGTAGCTCAGGCTTATTATCAGAGAAATAATGACAAAAACCCATTTGATTTTAAGAATCCATCCATGAATACTATTTTTGGTTACAAGGTCGGTTATGAAGTAAGTGCTGGAGTCAGTCTGATATGGGACTTCCGCCAGTTCTATCGTGATACAGGGACTGGATTAGAACCAGTTAAACAAACAACAATTGAGACAGCATTCAATTTCTAATGAGTGAAGAAGTAAAAACAGTATATCGGTATGATGCAGGCGGAAGTGGATTTCGGAAAGTGGCGATGTTTCTCGCTTGGCTAGCAGGAGTATTAGCTTTATTTGGGATTTTTTGGATTAAATCATGGTTTTAAGGTNAAAANATGCGTATTTCGATNGAATATTGTAACGAGTGAAACTATNTNCCAAGGGCNGCCAGTATGGCTTCCGAATTNCTTAATAAATATGGAAATNCAGTTNCTTCACTTGNATTNATACCATCAGGTGGTGGTGTTTTTGAAGTGACNAAAAATGAAANNCTNNTATTTTCGAAAAAGAGTAANGGGCGATTCCCTGAATTGGATGAAGTATTTGAACTATTGGAAAAACCAGTATANNACCATTCTAATTATCATGATNGTTTTACCTTTAATGGGNCAAAAAGGTGAAATCATNCCATTAACCANGCATATTGGTTTTACTTTGGATGCAGAGGANAACTTGTATTATGAGGTTTTTCCGGATATACCTAATTTTAAAAGTGCGCAGTTTTTTGAGATTAATAATAATCGNATTGAAGCCCGTATTANCTTTATTGATTATACACAAATTAAAGTAAGTCGCAAGGCGTACAATGTAAAACAGTTAATCCGGCTTCAAAATCAATTGAATCAAAAACCAATGTTAACTGACGAAATTCGGCNCTCATACCGCNAAAATCTNACCTATTTGCGAACTAAAGAAATTTTAGACAATATTCCNACAGGACAATATGTATCCGTAAAACATCAAAATGGAAAGTGGATCAACGGTACANTACTCTCGTATCGGAATGATAAACTTTTATTGCAAACACCATTTGCCGTGAGGCAAATACCNATTACNAATATGGAGCGTATTAACTATCGAGAAGAAATTATAAAGCGCCCTGAATGGAAATTAAGAATGTATGGTGTAGCGGCTTTTTTAGGCTTTGTAGTTATGGAATCCTGGAATCGACAAACTAACCCATCCTTCGGTCCCAAATGGCATAATCGATTTGTGGGTGCTATTTTCGGATTGATTGCAGGTGCTGAAGTATATGATACATCAATGATTTTATTATCCAAAAAAACTCAGTTTGGACTTACACCNGCAGAATTGGATAAATTAAACCGTTAGAATTCTGATAAAAAATGGCCNANCAATCAAACGATTTTAATAAAGAATATTTAGAAGAAAAAATTCATGCCATTGGTGAAAAATTNGGGGATGCTTATGGGCAGCCATTAATGGAAGAATTGATTATGAGAATGGAGCGCACTGTTTCCCACTTTAATGATGAAGTTGATGCTATGATTGATTTATTGAAAAGCCGAACAAAAAACCAACGTTACCTTTTAGCATCCATGCGCGGCGAAGACCCTGATGCGGAACCNGAAGAAATAAGTGAANTTGAAAAGAAATTGGAGTCAGGTGATTCTAAAGAAAAAAAATCAACTGAANAACTTTCCCAGGAAGAAAAACCTAAAAAGAAATTTTCATTGTTTAAACGAAAAAAGAAAAAATGACCTTAATCCGCANANGGGNAGTNNATCGCTTAAATTTCTGNGATTTATATGAAGTGNATGGAATTAAAATTCTTGTGATTTATTAAGAGCATCTTACCTTGCGTCCCGTCGGTAAATACGGGTAGATTCAACAATAATTAATTGAAAATTTGGTCGTGCTAGATGGGGAATTAGCGGTGCCCTGTGACCTGCAACCCGCTATAGCAGGATTGATGCTTGTGTGCGGCGGATGCTGATTTTTGCGTACGAATTAAGTGGTGTTGAAGTTTCAATTCTTCGCAATCGTTTTGCACTAAATTCCGTCAGGACCGGAAGGGAGCAGCGGTAGGTGACTAAAATTATGTGCCGGAGAACCTCTGAGATGGAGCTAACTGATTTATTATGTAGTTATTCCAGATTTGTCAAATACAAGTGCACGGCCATCCTTATTGAGGAAATATGTCATACCAGGTCTTATCTTTAAAATGGCGTCCACAGGCTTTTGATGATGTAATTGGTCAAGATCACGTAACCAAAACACTCATTAATGCTTTTAAAAAAAATCGTATTGCCCAGGGATACATCCTTACTGGACCTCGGGGCGTAGGCAAAACAACTACTGCCAGAATTATTTCCAAAGCATTGAATTGTCCTAAAACGAAAGATGGTGTACCATGTAACTCGTGCAATATTTGTCAGGAAATTACTGATGGTAGAAATCTGGATGTCTTGGAGATAGATGGAGCTTCTAATCGAGGGATCGATGAAATCCGTAATTTACGTGAACAAATAAAGTATGCACCAATGAATGCACCTTATAAAATTTTTATTATTGACGAGGTGCATATGCTTACTAATCAGGCATTCAATGCATTATTGAGAACCCTTGAAGAGCCGCCATCCCATGGGAAATTTATTTTGGCCACCACTGATATCCATAAAGTACCTTCAACGATCATTTCACGTTGTCAGCGATTTGATTTTAATCGAATCACAGAAAAATCAATATCCGAGAGATTATCATTAATTTTGCGAGAAGAGAGTATTTCTGCAGATGAGGAATCTTTAAGTGCGATTAGTCGCAAAGCTGACGGTAGCATGAGGGATGCTTTGAGTCTTATGGATCAGGTGATTGCTTTTGCAGGTGAGTCAATTAAAATTGAGGCAGTATCTTCTGTAATTGGACTTATTCCCATTGATGTTTATTTTGATTATTCAGCCTCCATATTAGAGAAAGATTCAGAAAAAATGTTGAAGGTACTTCAAATTATACGTACAACTGGATTACCCTTAGAAGATGTAGCTCAGGGCCTTATTCAGCATTTCCGTAATTTGATTGTTGGTTCTATAAATGGCGGGGGGGATTTATTAGAATTAAACGATGATCATAAAAAACGATATTCTGAAAATGCCAAACTATGGGATGGTAAAGATTTACTTCGTATGAGTAAGATATTAAATGAATTAGAATACTCATTAAAAAGAATAACACATCCGGCGATTCATTTTGAAATAACAGCCATGAAATGTTTGGAAATGGATACGTCCATTTCTATTACTGAATTGTTATCTGGAGAAGAGTCAAAAAACATAAAAAAAAAATTTGAACCAGTAAAGCAAACCNTCGCAGAGAATCAATCATTACCTGATNCAAAACAGGAAATTCCAACAGCGNAAAAGGAAGAAAAANNCTCTGTAAAAATAACGCAGAATCAAACTCCGAAAAAAACACCAGTACAAAACGCTNATATTACATTTGAGGAGATCAAAAAAAAGTGGAGTAGGTTTGTTGGAAAAATCAATCAGGACCGTCCATCAATCGGCACTATTCTAGCGCATAGTAATCCATATGAATTAAATGGAAATTTATTAGTAATTAAGATTTATGATTTGCCAAAATTTAGCGTAGGAAATTTGGANCGTAACAATCNNGTTATTGAAAAATATTTTNAAGATCATTATGGTGTTTCACTTAAGTTGAGAGCGATAATTAGTNATGAGGTGGATCCTGAAAATANTAATAAAATAATTGAGGAGCCCATTTCATCCAAAAAGGCGAATGGAGACGATNTTGTTACAAGAGTTCTGGAAGTATTTGATGGAGAAATTTTAAGATAGGAGAAATCATGTTTAATAAGGGAAACATGGCTAAAATGTTAAAGCAGGCACAAGAGGTGCAAAAGCAGATTGAAAATGTTCAAAATGAATTGGATGATTTGAACATTGAAGGTGAATCTGGCGGAGGTATGGTCAAAGCTACTGTAAACGGTAAAATGGAATTATTAGATTTATCTCTTCAAGGAGACATTCTCGGTGAAGAAAAAGATATAATTGAAGACTTGATTATTTCTGCTGTTAANAATGCAATGACAAAAGCGCAGGAAGAAAGTCAAAACAGGATGAATTCTGTGGCTGGTGGTATGTTGGGTGGTATGAAGATCCCTGGAACTTAATTGGAATCAACTCCCGAAAGTATTAATCGACTTATAGAGGAATTTTCTCGATTTCCTGGTATTGGTCGAAAAACAGCACAACGAATGACATTTCATTTGTTAAATGCGCAAAGNAATCAAGCANTGNAATTAGCNGAAGCTGTGATGAATATGAAAACAAAGGTACAATTATGTTCCGAATGCAGTGGTATCACTGAAAAAGATCCTTGTTGGATTTGCGCAAATCCAAAAAGGGACCATACTTCTATTTGTATTGTGGAAAATGCTGCAGANATTTATTCNATTGAGAAAACAAATGCTTTCCATGGAGTGTATCATGTTTTAGGCGGTGTTCTTTCTCCATTGGATGGAATTGGGCCGGATGATTTGAATATTAAANCTTTGGTGGAACGGGCCAAACAGGGGTATGAGGTGATTATTGCCACTAACCCTAGTATTGAAGGAGAGGCAACATCTTTATATATTGCTAAATTATTAGATGAAAAAGATATAAAAGTCACCCGTCTNGCAAGGGGAATTCCTGTCGGTGGAGATTTAGAGTATATTGATGANGCTACTTTATTGAANGCTATGGAAGGTAGAACCTCATTATGATGNCCATTCCAAACATTTTGACGGTCATGCGAATTTTTCTTACTCCTATCTTTATAATCTGTCTTTTCTCAGATTTTTTNGGGGCACAATTATGGGCTCTGNTTATTTTNATCGTAGCATCTATTACNGATGCNTACGATGGTTATCTTGCCCGAAAAAATAATATGGTGACGNATACGGGTCNGTTTTTNGATCCATTAGCCGATAAAATTTTGNTATCTTCGGCATTTATATCATTTTCAATCATGGGNCTCATTGACATATGGATGGTAGCACTTATTATTTTTCGAGATNTGTTTGTAANNNGNCTNAGANTNNTGNTNTCACGGANAGGCTTTATTATGATNACTAGCAAAATNGCAAAATCAAAAACAGNTGTTCAANTTGGAATCATCATTTTCACATTATTATTTNTAACCTTAAAGGNATTTAATTGGGTATTATTAGAGGATTATCTCATNNTCATTAATGAATATCAGTTAGTNTATTATTTAACGATGATTNCAGTCATTTTTACCGTTTATACAGGCTANNNCTACATTCAAGANAATCGAAAAGCAATCCAGGAGATCATGAACTGATTCATGAATCGTGTTGCTGCTGAGTGGATTGGTACTGTTTTTTATATAGGTAAATTGCCNTTAGCNCCAGGAACNTGGGCCAGTATTTTTGCTGTTTTATGCTGGTATTTTTTGTTTCAGTCTGTAAACCATTTTGTTCTTCCTGCNATATCAATATTTCTATTTTTGATCGGTGGTATTGCATCCGATACAATNGTAAAGCATTCTAAAGAACACGATCCNTCCAGGATNGTTATTGATGAATGGGTTGGCCAATGGGTTGCTTTATNCATGATGCCCATTAATATTAGGACTGGTGTGGTTGCGTTTGTTGCTTTTCGTATTTTTGATATCATTAAACCTGGGCCAGTAAGAAANATGGAAAAGATACCAGGNGGTTGGGGTATAATGGCTGATGATGTGATGGCCGGTATCATGGCCTATTTTGTTGTATTGATATTTAACGCCGTTATANTATGAAAATTGGACTGGTAACAATTGGTGCGGAGTTATTGAATGGCGCACGTACTAACACAAATGCAGCATGGATTGGTCAGAATGTAATCAGTGTCGGTGGCGCGATCGATTGGCATATGACAGTAAATGATGAAAAAAATACTATTGAAAGTGCCTTGGATGAAGTGCCAACATCAATTGATGTTGTTTTATGCACTGGTGGTTTAGGTCCTACCCATGATGATATTACATCGTCAGTACTGTATGATTACTTTGGTGCNAAGCCTGAGTTTGATGAACAATATTGGCAATTGCTTACAAAAAAATTTGCTGCTAGGNATCAGGTTATTCCAGATATAAATCGAAACCAGGCAATGAAACCCGATATTGGAGAGGTGATTCCCAATCCAATAGGTTCTGCGCGCGGGCTTCATTTATCTAATAAATCGTATCATTTATTTGCTATGCCGGGAGTTCCTGCTGAAATGAAATCTATGATGACAGATACTATCCTACCCTGGATTGAGTCTCGATCAAAATCTAAAATACATGTAACAGTTATGAGAACAACAGGTATNATGGAATCAGTNCTTTATGAAAAAGTTCAAGGGATTTTAGATGATTATCCTCAAATCAATGTTGCTTTCTTGCCGCGATTTACAGGTGTTGATATCCGATTGACAACTTCGGATAAGAATACTTTAAATCGATTAGTGGACCAGATTTCTCCAGTTATTCAAAAATATCATTTTGGCGGTGAAGGGGTAGAACTTGAAGATGTAGTAGGAANATTATTGATTAAAAATAGAAAAACAATTGCTACTGCTGAATCATGTACCGGCGGTTTAATTGGGGATCGCCTGACGAATATTTCTGGAAGTTCGTTGTANTATAAGGGTGGTATTGTTGCTTACAGTAATTCGGTAAAGGAAAAAACAATAGGTGTTAAAAAGGAGACATTGGATTCTGCTGGATCTGTCAGCGAGGANACGGCACTTGANATGGCAAGAGGAATACGNAATAAGTTGAATGCTGATATNGGACTATCTACCACAGGAATCGCAGGNCCTAAAGGTGGTACAAAAGAAAAACCAGTAGGTTTGGTCTATATTGCGATAAGTTATGATAGNGGTGAAAAAGTATATCGCTTTACCTTTACCCCATACCGAAAAACAAATAAACTGATGACCAGTCAAGCCGCNCTAAANATTACACGGATTCATATACTGAATGGATTATAAACTGATTCGAACTTTTATCGCTGTACCAGTGCCTGAACCGTTATTCAATCTTCAGAAAAAACTTAAGGCAACAATTTCAGAAAAAACGGGAAAAATACGATGGTTACGTAAAGATCAAATTCATTTAACCTTAAAATTTCTTGGTGATACAACAGAAGATTCCATTAATGACGTTCGACGTATTATGCAGAGCATTGCTGATGAATTCAAACCATTCAATATCTCTATACAAAAAACAGGTTGTTTTCCAAAGGTTGAAAGACCGAGGGTAATGTGGATCGGAGTAAGTGGTGAATTGGANAAANTAAATCAATTAGTTGAAANNATTCAAAAAAAATTAAACCCACTNGGATTTCCAAAANACGAAAAAAAATACNATCCNCATATCACTATAGCNAGNGCNAAATATCCACAAAAGAAAACACCTGATATTTCAACTTTTNTANATACATCATTTGACNCNATNCCATTTCNAATNAAAAAAGTACAGTTTATCAGCAGTGAACTCTTCCCAAATGGGCCAGTATATACTATTTTAAGNACTCACTTTTTTGGAAATAATTCAGTTTAGGAGCTGACATGCCCNCCAAGGANAATAAAAAAACAAANGCTTTAGAACTTGCAATCTCCCAAGTNGACCGTCAATTTGGNAAAGGAGCGATCATGCGAATGGGTGCAGATCATCCTGTTTTATTAGATAATAGTATTTCTACGGGTTGNCTNTCTTTNGATGTTGCNCTTGGTGTAGGTGGAATACCNCGGGGNAGAGTCANTGAAATATTCGGACCAGAATCNTCGGGNAAAACNACNCTTGCACTTCATATTNTTGCAGAAGCACAAAAGNCAGGNGGNTATGCNGCNTTCATTGATGCTGAGCATGCAATGGATGCNCANTATTCNAAAATGNTAGGTGTCAATATAGAAGAATTATTGGTTNCNCAACCGGANACTGGTGAACAGGCANTGGAAATCACTGAAACGNTAGTNCGNAGNAGTGCNTTGGATGTAATCGTNATAGACTCNGTTGCNGCNTTGGTACCNCGNGCNGAACTTGANGGNGAAATGGGAGATAGCCATGTAGGNCTNCAGGCTCGTCTNATGTCACANGCATTAAGAAAGTTAACNGGGACTGTNAGTCGNTCAAACACAGCNGTNNTATTTATTAATCAAATTCGTGAAAAAATCGGCGTTATGTATGGAAATCCTGAAACNACACCNGGNGGACGTGCNTTAAAATTTTATACTTCCGTAAGACTAGATATTAGNCGTATCNCANCTATTAAAGATGGNACAGATATTNTCGGTAATCGTACCCGTGTTAAAGTTGTNAAAAATAAAGTNGCNCCTCCATTTAAACAAACTGAGTTTGATATNATGTACAATCAAGGTATTTCNTATGAAGGNGATATTTTGGATTTGGCTGTTAAAGGNGANATNGTNCAAAAAATGGGCTCTTGGTTTTCTTATAANGATNTGAAAATTGGACAAGGNCGNGAAAATGCTAAACAATNTTTTATGGATAATAATGATGTCCGGGAAGAAATCATAACNCANGTAAAATCTTTTATGGGATTGGATGNNNCGATAACGGAGGAGANTGGCAANTCGTAAAATTATAAAGATAAAACGGTCCANTAGATATTCGGATCGNATTATAATTATTTTAGATGACAAAAGCGTCTTCAGANTTCCTGAGGACGTTTTTGTTTTAAANATATTGNATGAAGGNGATGANNTCACTACAAAAGAAATCAAATCNTATGGTAAAAAAATGCGNCTNCAGGAAGCCCGAGACAGCGCNAACCGGTTATTGGGATTTCGNATGCGNAGTNTTTTTGAAATGAAAAGGAGGCTAAAAGAAAAAGATTTTGATCAAGAAGANATAGATCATACCATNCAAAATTTAATTAANAAAAATTTNTTAAATGATGAAGANTTTGGNAGAGCATTTGTAAAAGAAAAAGTACGAAATAAAAAAATAGGTCCTAGGGCGTTAAAAAAGGAAATATACCAACATAATTTACCAANTGAATTAACGGAATCGCTGATTCAAGAAGTGTATGATGANTATAGTCCCAAAGCATTAATCGAATCACATTTAACAAAAAAAAGGATAAAAAGGAAAACGATAATTACTGAAAAGGATAAAAAACGTTTGACTGACTTCCTTATNAGAAAAGGNTTTTATTGGGATTCAATTCGTGATGTTTATNATGATTGGGANTTGATTTAATCAATGGAACCCATTTGCGTATAAGANATAGTAAGATGAATTATAAATTANTCCAAAAATNTTTGGGTCGTAAACCNAACAATTNAGAAAAATTGTTTTTAGAAAAATTTTGGAAATCATATCAAAATCAAAATTGTTTTAATNCAGAAGTAAAGCAAGCTGAGNTTCAGACAATTCNTGANCCTAAANTGACANTNGTAGCACAGGGAAANTCTGANCTTAGAAATATTGTTNCTGAAAATATTATTTTTTCTTCNAACGGGAAAAAAATTGCTNCTGTTNCATCAGATAAAGGATCATTTGTAATAGGCTCTTCTACNGCGAATCCAAGNAANCATTCCGATAAAGTAAAACATATATTCATTTTATGCGGTTCGAAAAAGAAAACAATGATCCAGAATTTANATCAACAGGAATGGTTTGAAGCTTCCATCCCGGTTCATAAGGCCGGTTTAGGCTATTCTATTTACCAATTATTAAAAAGAAATAAATGTGGTCTTCAAATGCCTTTTTCAATAAAAGAAAAATTATCCATTCTTTCAAGAAAAGGAACGCACGGACTTTTGATATTAATAGAAAATCGGGGCTTTGATTTATTACAGGTCTTATTAAAAAAGTATAGCGCTAAAGCTATCAATTTAGGCAGTCTTACCTCCAGCGTAAATATTGAAATTAAAAGTGGAGAGAAATCTTTTGCACATATTCCTTTTTCAACACTGGATATGCTTGTTAATGATAAGCAAAATCATGAGGAAATTAAATTGCAGAAGATTATTCCAGACTTTCCAGATCCCAAGTTGAAGGGAAAAAAGAATTATAATAATGAATTGGTTAAATTAATTGAAGATTATAGATCAACAGATCAAATAAATAGTTTACAAAACAAAAAATCACTTAATGGAAATATTGGAATATTTAAAAAAGGCCGAGTCAAGTATGGTGTTGCAATCGATGATAATGCATACCTTAATTATAATGATTATAAAATGAAAGCCATCGCTGCAATCTCCAATATTACACGGCAACTTGTGTGTAGTGGTATTCGCCCAGAAGTTTGCAGTGGGTTTTTACAAATATCGAAGAATAACAAAAGAGAAAAAAATTCATTTCTAAAAGGTATTCATGATGCAGGTAAATTTTTAAATCTCAACATTGACCATCTATCATTTGAAATAAGCGAGGATTTGCCTGATGGTAAATTCATTGCGGCGGGTACTTATACCCGAGATGAATTAATCCAAAACACTTTTGGTACAAAAGACTTGTTCATTTCGATTTTGGGTAGCCACCGTGGAGAATTGGGTGGAAGTCGTTATTTATATTTATTAAATCAAGAAAATAAAGGATATCGACCTGTGGTGGACCTATTGATGGAATCTCGCCTTCAAGAGGCTGTTTTGACCGGAATTAACGAAGATTTAATTCAATCAGCACGGCCTATTGGAAGAGGTGGTGTCGCACTGGCTATTGCTAAATCATTTGAAAAGAATTCAAATTTGGGTGCGCGAATTTATTTTTCAAGAAAATTAAAAACAGAGGAATTATTATTTGGCGAAACTCAGGGTCTGGTTCTGGTAACCATAAAAGAAAATGATTTAATGGAATTTGAAAGGATTTGTATGGCCATTGGAGTTCCCGCAACTACTATTGGTCGTGTTACTGACGATGGTTTTTATACATTCAACAAATCAATTAAATTACCCGTAAAGAAACTGAATTAATCAAGATGAATTTTACTGTAAAAACAAAACAAAATACACTGATATCCATTCGAAATATTTACTGTATCGGAAGGAATTATCATGCTCATGCAGCAGAATTAAATAGTAAAGTACCAAAACAACCATTTTTCTTTCAAAAATCATTACCCTCGCTTAATACATCTAACAAATTCACTATACCCAAAGATCGAGAAATTCACCATGAATTGGAGGTTGTTATTTTAATTCAAAAAAATGGTGAGGAAATACCCGTTACGAAAACAGATGATTACATCTTGGGGTATGGTCTCGGTCTTGATTTGACTGATAGGGAGTATCAAAATGAGCTCAAACGTGATCAATTACCTTGGCTATTATCTAAATCTTTTCAAGGATCAGCAATTGTTTCTTGTTTTCAAGGAGAAAAAATCAGTGAAGATTTTTGGCTGAAAATAAATGGAAGTATTCGTCAAAAAGGAAATATCAACCAGATGATTTTTTCGATATCCGAACAAATCAGTTTTTTGTCTGGTATGCTACCGCTTTTAGAGGGAGATTTAATTTTTACAGGAACACCTAGCGGAGTAGGCCCGATTCAAAATGGAGATGAGTTAGAACTCGGATATGGTGAAAGAACGATTCACTCATTAATGGTTAAGTGAATCAATTATTGGCTTTATATTTTTTAACATGGCACTATGGATTTGGCCATTGGAAGCAAGTATCTGATTTTGAAAAATATCATATCTTTTGCCATCCATTTGTGTAATTATACCGCCCGCTTCTAATACAATCAAAATACCTGCTGCTGTATCCCAGGGATGAAGATCAAATTCCCAAAATCCATCTACAATTCCACATGCTACATGACATAAATCAACAGAAGCTGCACCAAGCCGGCGTACACCCTGGGTGATATCTGTAAACGATTTGAAAAGATTCATATTGGCTTTCCACTTATCGCCATGTTTATAACCAAAACCAGTTACCAAAAGTGACTTTTGAAGGTCTTTTTCAGATGAAACTGTTATAGGATTATTATTNCAAAAAGCACCTTCTTTTTTAATAGCTGTAAATATGTTATTGGATGATATTTCAATAACGCACCCAACCACCGGACTTTTTTTATAATGCACACCAATGGAAACTGCAAAAGATGGGTAATTATGTACAAAATTGGTTGTTCCGTCTAGAGGATCTATAATCCATTGATAATTTGCATTTGGTANGTGAGGTNNNGACTCTTCTGCAAGAATACCATGATCAGGAAATGNTTCATTTATAATTGTACAAATTAATTGTTCTGATTTCTTGTCTGTATGNGTAACAAGATCAGTTNTACCTTTATAATTAACTGACTTTTGTTTATCAGAATCTGATAAGATCAGTTCCGCAGCAGTTTTGGCTGCCTGAACNGCCACATCATGGATGTGGTGTATATCCACAATAGTAATTAAGTCTTATAAGGAATATGCTCTTTAGCAAAATATTCTGTAGTAATTCCTTTCAGAATTCCAGTCAAAAATAAAACGCCAATCAAATTGGGAATAGTCATAAGGCTTAGAGCAATGTCACCAAAGTTCCAGACAAAAGTCAGTGGCAAAATGGCTCCCATGAAATTGAAAAACACATATACCCACCTATAGGGTTTGATNGCCTTTGGNCCGGCCAAATATTCAATAGATCTATCGCCATAGTAACTCCANGCTACCATTGTTGTATATGCGAATAATAAAACTGCGCAATTAACAATGAAACTGCCTATTTCAGGCGCAAATGAGAATCCTTGTCGAAATGCTTCTCGGGTCAATTGGGCACCGGTTAAAGAAGTACTTTCGATAACACCTGTAGAGAGAATGGCTAGACCTGTCATAGTACAAACTATTAATGTGTCGATGAACGGTCCCATTAGCGCCACTGCGCCTTCTCTAGCAGATTCTTTAGTTTTAGCAGCCGCGTGAGCAATTGGAGCAGATCCCTGACCTGCTTCATTAGAGTACAGGCCTCTGCGTACNCCCCACATAATTACTGCAAATAANCCGCCCCAACCTGCTTTTAATGAAAAGGCCTCAGTAAATATTTTGGCAAAGCTGGGCATGATATTTTCGGAGTGAGTTATAATTATGACCATGGTACCCAGAACATAAAGTACTGCCATTGTAGGAACCAAACGACTGGCAACAGCGGCAATACGTTTTATACCGCCTATAATTACAAGGCCAACTAGTGCGGCAATCACTACTCCTGATACATAAATGGATACATTGTACGTTAAGAACATTTGGGCGATGGTATTGGCTTGATTCATGTTACCAGTGCAAAAAGAACAGATCACAGCACATGTCGCAAAGAAAACAGCTAACGGTTTCCATTTAGGTCCAAGCCCTTTTTCAATATAATACATTGGCCCACCAGAGGCAGATCCATCTTCATGAATNACACGGTATCGATGAGATAAAGTACACTCGGCATACTTTAAGGCCATTCCAAGTACAGCGGTGACCCACATCCAAAAAAGGGCCCCTGGACCACCCAAGCGTACGGCTAAAGCGACACCAGCTATATTACCAATTCCAATCGTAGCTGAAAGCGCAGCAGATAAAGCCTGGAAATGAGTAACGTCACCTTCATCATCAGGGTTATCATATTTTCCTGATACAACAGCAAAACTATGATTGAGCCTTTTGAGTTGAATAAAACCAAGCGCAATTGTAACAAATAATCCAGTACCGATAAGAATAAAGGTTAGNGGTAGGGATATCCAACCACTGAAAATTTCTGTCCAATTTTCTAATGTCGTCGTTAATTCATGCATATGTATCTCTTTCTAAAGTTGCCTACAATCGGAAAAATATTGACGCCAAGTTTACAAGAGTGTTTTAAGAGAATCAAATGGCTTTTAAGATTGTTTCCTATGAGTCTCAATGATCTAAATAAAAGAATATCGATTAGGTTATAACTATAATTGCCTGTTGTTTCAGTTGGCTATAAGAATAAATTTCAATAACCTTCAAATGATGTATCAAAACGAATTAGTCAATCTGATGGACTTTGTACTCAATCAAATGTATTTAAAGTTTAGGAAATAAATTGGAGTTAATTGCCGGGGTAGATGAAGCAGGCCGGGGCCCATTAGCAGGACCTGTTGTGGCTGCTGCAGTTATTTTACCCAAAAATCACAAGATAGAGGGATTGGCAGATTCCAAAAAACTTACTCCAAAAAAACGGGAAAAACTTTTTGATGAGATTAAAGCCGTATCCCAAGTAGGTATTGGAATTGTTTCACACAAAACAATTGATCNAATTAATATTNTGCAAGGAACATTTAAGGCCATGCGTAAAGCATTGGGTCGACTTAGTAAAAAACCAGAAAAAGCACTTATTGANGGATTNNCTCTGCCAGANCAAGTAATCAANAATGAGGGTATTATTGGTGGNGATAGTAAAATCGAATCTATTAGTGCAGCTTCAATTNTGGCTAAAGTAACACGAGACCAAATTATGAAAAACATGGATCCCATATTTCCGGAATTTGGATTTNCGCAGCATAAAGGCTATGGGACCAANCAGCATATNGAAGCNTTGAANAAATTTAAANCAACGCCTATTCACCGNAAGACCTTCAGGCCGGTTAAGGAAAATATGCCGAACATNCGNTGGCTGAAATCTTCNAANCTTATTGGAAAACTGGGNGANCAACTGGTTGCNCTNAAATATTTNAATNACGGNTNTCAGATCNTCAANATGAATCACATTTGCAGTCATTATGGTGAAATAAATATTATTACGGAAAAAAATGGCCAATTAACTTTTATTGAAGTCAAAACAGCAACAAAAAATCAAAAGCCTGGTCCAGACTTAAAGTTGGATCAATCAAAACTTCAAAAACTTAAATCAGCAATTCATTATTATTTATCGGAACTTGGGGAGGAAAAGGACGTACGGTTAGATATTTCCTCAGTAATGATTGGAAAAAATCCTATAATCAAAAGCTATCGAGGTGTCATATTAGACTAATTATAGTTTCGCCGTGAAAGAGCAATATCGGTAAATTTCCCTTCTATGAATCCAAAAATATCTAAAATAATCAACGAAATAAGATCCTTGTTTATTCTGGTTATTATTGTTCTGACACTTAAAGTGACCATATTTGAATTATACATTGTTCCTACCGGGAGTATGGAAAATACAATTATGACCGGCGATTTTTTAACGGGCAATCGTTTTATTTATGGAATGCGAACTCCGGATTGGATTGGAATTCCTTTCACCGATATCGGATTTAGTGTGCCTTCAATTAAATTTCCTCCTTTTCGTGAGCCAAAAAGGGGGGATGTAATCATATTTAAATTTCCTAGAGATACACGACAAAAATATGTGAAACGCTGTGTAGCCGAACCGGGTGATATTTTTGAAGTCAAAAACAAGGTGATTTATCTTAATGGTGATCCTTATCCGCTTCCTGAAAATGGAAAGTTTCGGATGCCATCAACTCTCTCTGAAACTTTTACTCAAAGCGATATCTTTCTTGGTAATCAAGGCAATAAAGACCAATTTAAAAAATTAAAAATTCCACAGAAAGGTGACCAAATTAAAGTGTCACCAGAAAATGCCAAATTGTTATTGCATCTTATGCTATTAGATGGACATGAATTAAAATTAGTAAATAATGGAATAGAATTTCCATTTACGATGGTTAGTCCAGATGAATTATACCGCAGAAAAGGGAAAGAAAAGGTATATAAGCCTTATTATAATTGGGGAGGCAGTCTGCTTGTTCCCTGGTTGGACAATATCCCGAAGGGGAGTTTATTGATTGATGGTCAGCCGATTAGCAATCTTGATTATTATACAGTTGAACAAGATTATTATTGGGCTATGGGCGATAATCGAGATGATAGTTTGGATTCCCGATTTTGGGGCTTTGTTCCAAGGTCATATATTTTAGGAGAGGCACTGTTTTCCTATTTTTCCCTTAATTTGGAAACCTGGATACCTCGGTTTGATCGAATCGGAACAATTCTTCAATAGCACTTGACTGACTGAAAACCAGAAGTGTATTTTGATCTGGTAAAAGGAGCATGGTAATTTAAATGAGACCCACTTTTTTCATATTTTTGTTTTTATCATCTTTTTCTTTCTCGCAAGAACTGACTAAAGAGGAAATGGCAGCAGCAACGCAAGAAGAGTTGGCTTGTTCTTCTGACTTTACTCCGGTTAAAGGAACTGTAATTGATCGAAATTCAGGGACACCTTTAGGAGGCGCCAAAATAGTTGTTACAACCAATGCACTGGGCCTTTATTCTTCTGAGGTGAAAGAGTTCACATCAGATAATAACGGTAAATTTGATTTTGGTAACATGGGAATCTGTGATACACTAACGGTTTCAATGGATGGTTACATCACAATTACAGCACAAGACAATCCCGTTATAGAAAACTATACTTCCTTTGATGGAAATGAATGGACAATTGAATTAGCTGCTGGTAATGATGGTGGCAACAACCCTTCTCAGGTTGCAAACGCCCCCCAGCAAAATGTTCCTGCCAATCTAGAATCGGGTTATAAAGGGTTTGCATGGGGTACATCAGCTGGATCTAATATTTCAAACAATTTCACTTCTTTACCAGCAACTGATAGTACTACAACATCAACACAATCTTTTACAGGAAACCTAGGCCTTGATTCTGTGGTGGTCGCATATGCTTTTGCGGATAGCGGCTTTTGGAAAGTGGAAATTGATTTTGTGGTCAAAAACATAGATTTGGATTTTCAAATTGCTGATTTTCGTC
>PBBH01000014.1 GCA_002716525.1 Fidelibacterota bacterium
GTACTTGAAATGGGGGCTTTTGATGAGGAGCCTGACTTCAGCTTTGACGATGGGATGAAGGTTCGAATTTCTTACGAAGAAAAGAGTAACATGGCGAGCATCTGCATGGTGGGTCCCAAAGTGAAGATTACATGTATGGAGAAGATCAAGTGAAATTCCGATGGATAGAGGAAACTGGTAGATTCTCAGGTCTTTTTTCGAGGTAATTTTTGCAAATTGTATTAGCCACTCATAATCGCGGAAAAATGAAGGAAATGTCTTCAATCCTTGCGCATCTGCCTGTCAAATTATTAACCCTGGATGATTTTCCACAAATTGGGGAAATACCCGAGACAGGGGAAACCTTAAAGGAAAATGCTTTTATCAAGGCAGAAACGGTCCATCAGAAGACTGGATTGCCTGCTTTAGCTGATGATACAGGTTTGGAAGTAGACGCTTTGGACGGTGCTCCTGGTGTGCATTCTTCCCGGTATGATGGTGAAACAGCCACTTTTGAAGATAATTGTAGAAAAATGATGCAAGAAATGGATGGCATACCAGCAGAAGAGCGAACTGCGCGGTTTCATACAGTAATTGCCTTCGTGAGCGATAGTGGAAATGAATGGACAGAAGGGATGGTGGAAGGACGTATTTTGGAGAAAAAACAAGGTGATGGAGGATTCGGTTATGATCCACTTTTTTACTATCCTCCCCTAAAAAAGACCTTCGCAGAGCTAAATTCGGAGCAAAAGAATAATATTTCACATCGTGGGAAAGCTTTACGTAATTTCTGCCAAATCCTTGAAAAAAGGATTCTAACAAATAACAGTCAAACATAAGGAGCTGACTATAGCCTGAACGTTAACGGATTAATCTGACCGCAAGCGCGGTACCATAGCGCCCGTAAGGGCTTTGTTAACAAATAATCAGGAGGTGGATTCCTTGCATAAAAGGATCCGGTTCGTCAGCTTACTCTTATGGATGACCGTAATTTTTCCTGTTTACGGCCAGGGGGATCCGTCCGCCCTTGACCTGCCCAATGACTGGCACCCTCGTACACCTTACCTTTATAATCCCTACAAATCGGATCAACCTTCCCTGGTAATGCCTTATGATTCTTCGACCTATTCACCCCGGGGCCTGATACGACTACCTTTCTTTATCGTACGGTCAACTCAAATCTCCAAGGATTGGTCTACAATCTCATTGGCGGGTAAATTAATTGGTAAATCATATACCATGCCCTTTGTTGCTCCCGTGGACTGGTATTTCAAAAAACAGATTAGGCTCAATAGACAATTAGCCTTTGAAAGAGCCATCCGCGATACCAGTCGGCTCCGGACCCCTCAGAGTCGAATTCTTCAAGATCGCCGTGGCAGAGGAATTGAAGTAATCGGTATGGATATGGGCAATATTGGGCGGGTATCTTTGACGGCCCGAGGGAATGTAACAATTAAAGGTAACCTGGTGTTTCAGGATCAGGAACTGATCCGATCCAAGATTAGCGAAACCCGCAATACTCACCTGGAGTTTGACCAGACACAACGTATCAGTGTGGAAGGGAAAGTTGGTGAACGTGTATCTATCAATGTGGATCATGATTCCGAACGGGATTTCGATTGGGAAAACAATATTCGTATTGGCTATAAGGGAGAAGAGGATGATATTATCGCAAGTGTTGATGCTGGTAATGTATCCTTGAGCTTGCCCGGATCTCAATCTCTCATGGGATCAGCGAGCCACCAGGGTTTGTTCGGTATCAAAACAGTTTCCAAACTGGGTCCAATGAATATTACCGCCATTGCTTCAGTTGTAAATACAGAGAAAAAATCTCAGGAATACAAGGGCAAAAGCGAAGCCCAGACCATTAAAATCCAGGATCATTATTATGTAAAAAATAAATATTTCTTCATCCATGAATTCTTTCGAAATGGTATTATTTCTCAAGTCGGTGGGGCTACTATTCAGATTCCACCTTTTTACCCATTAAGAGAAGGGCTTCATCTGATCGGGAATGTGGTTATTCGGAATTTTGAACTGTACCAACTAGATCAATCAACGAATTCAGAGACCAATCCGGGTACTGCTTTTGCTGATTTGGAAAATCCCAGTGAAAGCCATGACCAGACAGGAAATTTTAAGCGTTTAGAGATAGGTCAAGATTATATATTAAGTGAAGATTTGGGTTTTATACGTCTAAGGCAACAGGCGAATGATGAAGTGCTGGGCTGTACCTTTGTTATTGCGGATCGTTCCACAGGTGATACCCTTATGACCATAGGGCAAGGTGTATCAGTTAATTCAAATCAACTGATAATGAAAATGATCAAACCAAGGAACCTTACACCTAACCATCCAGTTTGGCCACTGATGTTTAAAAATGTATATTACCTAGGCACTAACAATATTAGTCGAGAAGGGTTTGAACTGCGCATTGTGAATGATCGCCTACCTGTTCCAAGTCATTTAGATCCTTTAGGTACATCTTATATTACCCATTTTGGTTTGGACAGTCTCAATGAAAGCGGGGTGCGCACAGCAGATCAGAAAGTCGATCTTACCAACCCCAATATTATCAGTCTGACAGAAGGCGAATTATTTTTCCCCAGTTTTCACCCTTTTGCGGCGGATACAATTCCCGACGGGAACCAAGCTAGTGGGTTGAAAGGATCACTAGGCGAAGGTAAAATGTATTTTAGTACTCAGCGAACCCAAATTAATAACGACAGCCGATTTACCATTGAAGTAGATTATGCCAACCAGAGTTCAACCATCAACTTGGGATTTATGATTGTTGAAGGGAGTGAACAGGTATATAAAGGGGGTATTCCTCTGAAACGTGGGATTGATTACCAGGTAGATTATTTCAGTGGAACAATTATGCTTTCGGATGATGTGGATCCAAATGCGGATATCAGGGTGATTTTTGATAGGCATCAAATAACTACTTTTGATAAAAAGACCATTTTAGGAGTTAGGTCGCAAATGGACTTCGGCAAAAATTCATTTATTGGCGGCACGGCACTGTATTATAACCAGTCAGTGATGAATGAAAAAGTGGAAGTAGGGTATGAACCTATGAGCAATTTTATTTGGGGATTAAATGGACGCTATCAGCAGGATTTGCCAGAACTGACCCGTACTCTAGATCGTTTGCCGCTAATAGAGACAGAAAAGTTATCCACTTTTTCTTTTGAAGGTGAATTTGCCCAAATACTCCCGAACCCCAACCCCATAAACAACCGGGCTACTGGAGATCCAAACGGAGTAGCTTTTATTGATGATTTTGAAGGATCCAAAAGGACCACCTCCATTCCTATTTTGAGACGTTTCTGGAAAGAAGCATCTGCACCGATAGACTATAAAACTGGAAAAGTATTTACTCAGCGCAATCGGGGGAGGACTAACTGGTTCAATCCTTTTGTGCAAGTCCGCACCAAGGATATCTGGCCCAACCAGTCTACTTCTATACAGGCCCAGAATGAAACCACTGATATCATGGTCCTCCAGTTTAATCATCGTGAACACCAGACGGGTGTTTCCAATGATTCGATATGGGGTGGTATTATTACTCCCTTTTATTCCGGTGACTATGATCAAACTCAGACAAAATTCTTTGAAATCTGGGTCAAAGGCGGCCAGGGAGTGCTTACTATTGATCTTGGGCAGGTCAGTGAAGACAGGGATGGGAATGGATTATTGAATACTGAAGATATACCTGTGGGTGGACTTATCGGTGATGGGATTTTAGAGGATGCAGAAGACGTGGGGTTGGATGGATGCTCGGATCAGTTTGAAGATGGATGGGGTTTCTGTCTGGATTCTGAAGGGCCTTCCTACTCAGATTACTTATCTTCAGGCGAAAAAGTTTTGATTAATGCTTATAGTGATGTTGACACCCAAGATCCCAATGGTGACAATTGGGATTATTCTGAAGGCAGTAATGACTATTCCCGAATCAATGGAACAGAGAAAAATGCGCTAGATGCAGGAAGATATCCCGATACAGAAGATCTGGATCGTACCGGATTTTTAGATCGTACTAATGACTTTTTTACCAAATCCATTTCCATGCAGGATACGACTTATTTTGCCGGTGAAACTAAGCGGGATGGTGTACCGACAGGCTGGCAGCTCTTCCGGGTGCCCTTAGCGGATTTTGATCAAAGCGATGAGAGCCAGCAACGTGAGTGGAATAATATTAACCATTTACGACTCAGTTTAACCGGCATAGATCAATCTGTTATGCTTCAGATTGCCAAGCTGGAATTGGTGGGTAATGAATGGCAGGAATTGGGTGTTGCTATCGACAGCACTGGAAAATTTAGTAAAGAAAACGCTGATTCTATTTTTGCTGTATCTGTGATTAATACCGATGATAATGCTGACTACCGACCTCCCGATGGTGTCCAGGGAGAATTTGACCGCATTAACCAGATTCGGTCCAAGGAACAATCACTGATATTAAAATTTAACGAACTTCCTGGTAGGGCCAGTGGCGCAGCCATGAAAACCCTTCTTGCTCTTTCCGGCGAACGTGCACAAAGTTACCTTTCCTACGAAAGAATGAAAATGTACGTCTATGGTGCCAGCCCGTGGATCAGTAATGAAAATACCAATGTGGAAATGTTCATGCGCTTTGGATTTGGAGATAATTATTATGAATTAATCCAACCGGTTTATGATGGTTGGGATGAAGGAAAAAATCGTAATTCTATTGATCTGGACCTGGAATGGCTATCTCGCCTTAAACTGCAGGATTCATCTTCAGTTAAAAAATATAGTGAAACGGATATTTTCTCTTATTCTACTGATTTTAAGGAATACCGGTTTACCGATGATTTGGGTGTGGAAACAGGAAAGGTTATTCGTATCAAGGGACAGCCGGCACTGAATCGCATCAAATATTTCATTGTTGGTGTGAAAAACCTGGCTGAAACACCGATTAGTGGAGAGGTATGGCTCGATGAACTCAGGTTGAGTAATGTGAACCGCGATAAAGGTGTATCTATGCGGGTTCAGAGCCGTTTCAACCTTGCAGATGTAATCAACACCTCATTTGCATATCAGCGTCAGGATGCAGACTTTCATATGCTTCAGCGCAGGCTGGGATCGAATAAATCAAACGAAAGTATTAATATCAATACGGGACTTAGTTTGGACAAGTTTCTGCCGTCTACCTGGGGCATGAAAATTCCCATATCCACCAGTATTAGAAATTCGGTGAGTCGACCTAAATATTTCCCGGGTCAGGATGTATTGGTGGATAAAGGAAATGTGCCAGACTCCATTCAGGCGAAAACGAATGCATTGTCGTTTACCATTTCTGGCTCTAAGTCATCTAAATCAGATAATAAAATCATAAAATATACCATTGACCGTTTGAATACCCGTTTCACCGCTACTCGGCAATCCATGTCTAATGAGATTCAAAAAGAAGTATTAAATGAGAGTTACATGGGACAGGTGAATTATGCTCTTCCCTTTGGCAGAAATAATTATGTAATGCCATTTAAATGGATGTCTTCCGTTCCCTGGATTGGAGAAAAACTAGGAAAAACACAATTGTATTACACCCCTGCAAACGTTAATGCATCGTTAAACTTTAATGAGAAATTGACCCAGAAAACACCGCGCCGTGGAAATAAGTCTCCCGATGATTATAATTTTGGATTGAACCAGATTTACGCTTTGGATTATAAAATAACGGAATCTGTTAATTCGAAATATAGCCGCACAATTAGAAGTAATTTAAATGACTATCGTGGGTATCTCACCAATGCATTGAAAAACGGTGATCCGGGTGTCGTGACCGACATCACTGAAAATTTTACATCCTCGTTCAGTCCCCTATTGACCGATTGGCTCAAACCAACTTTTAATTATTCTGCCAATTATCGCTGGAATAAAGCGCGCGACAGAAGTGTTGAAGGTGCCAATATTGGTAACCAGTTTCGCTTTTCGACTGGTATTAGCCTTTCCCCTGTTAGATTAGTTGAATTGATTTATAAACCTAGTGGAGCAGGAAGTACTCCCCAGCGGAGTCGAGCACCGCAACCAGCTCGATCAAGAACAGAAATTCCCAGAGGTGAGGAAAAGGAGAAAGAAGGGGACATGCGTCGACCCCAAGAAAGGACCGAGTCGGAGCCAAAACAGGAACAAACCCCTGAAATAGATGTCAAGAAGCCGTCCAAGTTTGCAGAAAGCGAAGTGTTGAAAAAATTTCATGGCTGGATGAGAAAAGTGACTCCGATCAATATTTCTTATACGGAAAATGTGAATAAAACAGGAATGGGTATCTTAGGTGAAGTTCCCCTTGGATATCGTTTTGGTTGGGCTCGTGAGCATGGCCTGGAGCATACCGAGCAGGTTGGGAGCAATACAGGAGACTGGGATCATAAACGGGATTTTTCTGTTCGATCAGGATTAAATCTTACACGGTCCTTGTCTATGAACTTCAATTATGCCCAGAATGTATCCAGCAACCGCCGCGGCTCTGGGATGGAACAGCGCTCTATGTCTCGAGATTATCTTTCATATGGGAAACATTTGGAAAATGGTTTCCCCTTCGTTGGTTGGTCGGTTCGTCTGACTGGGCTCGAAAGAAATAAATTTATCAGCAAATTTGTTCGTACCATGAGCATGGATCATGGCACCCATGGGAAAGAAACACGGGCATGGCAGTTTGATCAGTTTAGTGGACCCTCAATACCTTTTTTTGGATTAAATGACTTTATTTTTAATTATGCGGATAAAGAACGTACCTCCCGTGTTAATATGAATTTCTCTCCCTTAATAGGTGCAACTATGTCTTTGAAAAAAGGAATAGCAATTAACATGCGCCACAACCGCACCATCTCCCGGGAAGAATCGGCCAATGGCGGAAAGAAAATTTTCCATGACCAAACCTATTTGATAACAGCTAATTATACCCATCGTGGAGGATTCACGATACCACTGCCATTTTTTGATAATTATAAGGTAAATAATCAGGTTAACTTCACCTTTAATTTTGATATGAATAAAAATCGGACTCTGCAAAAAGCCCAGCAGGCAACAAAGTTTGCAGAAACAGCCTTCACTTCTAGCTGGAAAACAGGAATACGGTTAACCTATTCTTTTTCACAAACGGTTAGCGGAAGTATGATATGGGAATACAGAGAAAGCGATTCAAAACATACTGGGAAGAAAATCGATAGAGACTTTGGCTTTGATGTAAACTTGGCAATCCGAGGATGATGCGAAAATTCACAAATCTGTTCATTGTACTTTACGTAGCTATAGCGGGCTGTCAGACCAAGGTGCCTTCCTTCAGCGGTGAGGCGGCTTTTACCCATTTGGTTAACCAGTGTGATTTTGGCCCCCGTAACCCTGGCTCCACCGGTCATAAAAGTGCATTAAAATATATATTGGAAGTAATGGCGCCTTTAGCGGATACNGTATACACTCAGTCATNTACGGAAAAAATGCCCAGGACAAACCAGAAAGTGGAGATGAATAATGTAATTGCCCGCTTCAATATACGAGCCAAAAAGCAGATTATGATTTCAGCCCATTGGGACACTCGCCCATGGGGAGATAGGGGAAGTAGTTTGATGGAACGAGAAACACCAATTCTAGGTGCCAATGACGGCGCCAGTGGTGTGGCCGTTATTTTGGAACTGGCCAGGATACTGAAAAANAATTCACCCGCGTTAGGCGTAAACCTCGTTCTATTTGATGCAGAAGATTATGGTACTAGTGGGGATTCATGGTCTTATTGTAAAGGATCACAATATTTTGCTAAAAATCTACCCATTCCTTTTCCAGACTACGCTATAAACTTGGATATGGTGGGGGATGCAAATTTAAACGTTTATATTGAACGTTATTCCTATAAGCAAAACCCGAAACTGGTAATGGAATTATGGGGAAAAGCGGAAGAATTGAATTTAACCGGGTTTAAAAAAATGGCTTACTATACTATTTTTGATGATCATGTCCCACTGTATGAAATTGCTGGTATTCCAGCTGTGGATATTATCGATTTTGATTACCCCGATGAAAAAACCAACTACCATCATACGCACAATGATGTAGTTGAAAATTGTTCTCCCCAGAGTTTATGGCAAGTGGGTACATTAATGGTTCACCATATTTACGACAGGTAATGAAAAAATTAGTACCTAAAAAATTATTATTAATTGTTGCTTTTATGGTAGTCTGGAGCTGCGAAAAGTCCACACCGCCAGTGGACCCATATCCCATAACAGAAATTGATTTTGCTTTCCTTCAGGCATCTAATAAACTATTTGTTTCTGTCGGGGCCTCTGCCGGATACCAAGGCGGGTCACTTGATTCTGTAATGGTACTCTGGAAAGGAATAGNGATGTCCAATACAGCCGATACTTTGCGCTTGATGGATAATGGGACCAATGGAGATATGTTATCGAAGGATCAGTTATTTAGCCGGAAATTTTATAATGGAAGTGGGTTAAAAAATACAATTTCCTCTACAGCAAAGGATTCGATTTATTTTTCAATTTTGGCACTATATGGTGGTAAAAAACTAACTCAGGAATCTATCTTTCTCCTTGGGAACATTCGTCCCAAACTGGGTACAGTGTTTGTTCCTGACACGGTCAACCGTCCTGCGTCGAACCCAGACCCAAATGTGGTCAACACAGTCGAGTTTTCTGTGTTAGCCTCCGTTACTGATCCCAATGGACAAGATGATATTAAACGTGTTTTTTTCCGTTCCTACCATGTGGGCCTTGATTCCATGATGAATNGTGGTAATCCTATATTACTCCTTGATGATGGTGGGGCGAACGGATCTGGTGATTTGCAAAAAGGCGATGGTAGCTATACAACNACAGTATCGCTTACTGAAAATGCCAAAACAGGAATNTACCATTGGACATTTGAAGCCCAAGATAAATCCAATGCATACAGCGATACCGTCAAGAAAATTCTGGTAGTGCAATGAGAAGAATTTTTCTTTTTCCTATGCTAATGAATATGGTAATTGCACAGAGTTTATTGCCTGGTGTATTCAAGATGTCTGCAGTTGCAGAATTTGACTCTTCTGCTTACAAAGGGCTTAAAAGCAATATGATCAGTGATATTGTTCCCCAAGCCGATACGCTNTTGTGGTTGGGTACTGGTGCGGGTTTAGCTGTGGTGCGGGATACCACTTCTATTTTTACCATCACTGCCAATGCCGATGCTGCTGCTGGNNAGTTAACCAATCAGACACCGGTTGGTGGGGTAACCGCCTTGGCTGCCAGTAATAAAACTTTATTTGCCGCATTTGCAAAAAGTGGTGAAGACATTAGNATTGGAAATGGCCTCATCTATTCTACTGATGCAACCGGAAACGATATCACCTGGACCTATTTTGATCAACCGGTGGATACAGAAGCAGATTCATTGGCGCCTTTTGCGAAGCGCTTTTTTAAGGGGCTACCCATCACTGTAAAAGAAGCTAATGTCACCTATGATGCGGCTATTTCAGGAAATTATATCTGGATTACTAGTTGGGCTGGCGGATTGCGGCGATACAATATTTCTCAAAAAGTTTGGGAACGTGTGCCTTTGCCTGAGGACGGCGACCAAACCCTGTATACTTGTGAATCATCTAATTATGAAAACACCCCAAGTGGTTATNTATTGAAAGATTTCTATCTGAATCCCCGCGATCCATGGGATGGTGTTTCTACCAAAAATTCTGATCCAAAAACTTATGGTAACCACAATCATAAAGCATTTTCAGTGATTGCCTATAGTGATACCGTATGGGTGGGGACTGCCAATGGCGTTAACCGGGGNATNNTTGGTGATAATGGTTGTGTAAACTGGACCCATTATACCCCTGCTGCAGATAATTTATCCGGTGGCTTTGTAGTAGGGCTGGCGTTGCAGGAATACAAAGGGCATCAAATCGTTTGGGCTGCCTCCGTCACTGCAGCTGCCGGTGAAACCAGTGCGGTTAGTTTTAGCATAGATAGGGGCGAATCCTGGCATACCACCCTAGACGGAGAACGGGTATATAATATTACAAGCACTGATTCCATCGTACTTGTAGCCAGTAAATCGGGTCTATGGAAAACTGTTACAGATAATCCGCTGGATGTAGCGAAACCATGGGCGAAGTACAAACCAGCGAAACAGGCTATTAAGATTGGATCAACAGATCTCTATAGTATGGATGAAATATTAAGCGACGAAGTGGTCGGGGTATCCTATGATAAACGTCCATTTTATAGCTCCTCAGCAACAGTATGGATTGGTTCCTGGGATGGTTTGGCTCGGGCATTAGATCCCAATGGGACCAACTGGCAGGTGTATCGCACCAAATATGATGCAAGTAAAGTTTACGCTTACCCCAATCCATTTTCACCCTATGAGCACAACCAAGTTGGTGGAGCAGGATATGTTCATATATATGCCGATGTAAAAGTTTCATTCGTTGTCAAAATGGATGTGTACAATTTTGCTATGGAGCTGGTTTATCATAAAGATTTTGACCGTCGCCAATCCAGTACTGGATCACTCAAATGGAATGGTAAGGATGCAAGCGGGCGAATGGTGGATAATGGAACCTATTTTATCCGCCTGGAATATGATCAGAAAGTGAAATGGATTAAGCTGATTGTGATTAAATAATGAATAGGATTAATCAATATATAATCTCTGTTTTATNAGNTTTNTCTCTATTGAANGCTGGCGATAAAGCTTCTTTTGCTGGTGGCTTCTTGCGAATGGGGGCTTCTGCCCGGGCGATGGCTATGGGAAGTGGATTTACTGCTGAAATTGATGCTGGATTTGCCGCCTATCATAATCCTGGATCCATAGTTTTTACAAATAAGCGTCAATTAGGATTCAGTCACCATTTTCTGCCTTTGTCTCGAAGGTTTATGGCAGCTAATTTTTCCACACTGATACCACCGTCAGCTGGATTGGGCATCGCTTGGATTAGTGCTGGAACAGATAAAATTGATGGCCGAACTAGTTCCGGTGAACATACCCAGTATTTATCCACATCAGAAGACGCCTTTATAATTTCATTTGCCCAACAGATCCTTCCTTGGTTTTCTGCAGGTTTAAATGTCAAAATACTGAAACACCAGCTACCCATGAATACTATGGATCTTTCCGGTAAAGGAATAGGAATGGATTTTGGAGTTTTTATTCGGACAGAAAAAGGAGCTAACCTTGCCTTTATGGTGCAAGATTTAAATTCCCGTTACCATTGGAAAACAGATAAAATCTTTGAGCGAGGTAAAGAATACGTCGAACAATTTCCTACTTTCTACCGTGCCGGGACAACGTTCCATTATGGCAAAGCTTATGTTGCAGCGGATGGAGGAATGATTATGAATGGGAAAGAATTATTAGGCTATACCATAAGAATTGGTGGAGAATATCCCTATATGGATCATTATTTTATCCGTGCAGGATTGGGTAATGGNCGTATGTCAGTAGGTGTTGGCGTAGACTGGTCTCTGCTAAAAGATAATGATGCNAAACTNGATTATGCCTTTGTGTTTGAAAATCCCGCCGGTTCTGCCCACATATTTACCTATGCGTTTACATTTTAAATTATTATTATTTGGCGTTTTACTTTCCGAGTTAGGAGCTGTTGGCACTCAGTTCTTATCTATACCCCCATCTGCGCGGGATCTGATTTATTTTAATTCATCCTGGCGTAATCCATCTCTATTAAACCAGGTCAATCTGGTACCGGAACTGAGCCTGGCATATGGGAATTGGCTAGCGGGCGTACAAACATTTGGATTTCGTTGGAAAGGTCAAATTAAAAATGGGAGTGGTGGGATTGATATCCGTTATGTAGGGTTGGACGATATAGAATTGCGTCCAGATAAACCAACTGCCAAACCTTTAGGGNACTATGCTGCATATGGCGCCTCGGCCAAAGGAACATATAGCTGGACAAAAGGATCTTTTCAATTGGGTNTCGGNTTNAAATTGCTGAATTTCCAGATTTACCANGAAAAATCGAANGGTACTGCTNTNGANCTNGGACTNGGATGGCAACNAGNNNATAAAATNCAATTNAACNTATCTGCNCTTAATTTGGGTAAGATGGGTAAAATGATTTCAGATTCACCTCAATTACCCCGGCAGTATATTGGTTCAATAATATATGATCAATCAAAATATAAATATTTTGGNGCGGTGGAATCCAATAGCTATGTAAAAAATCCCATTTATTATGTAGGTGGAAATGGGCGTTTTAAAAATTTGTTATTTGGGTCCACAATTATGATATCGAAAGGAGTAAAATCCATTTCAGGAGGGGTAGGGATACAATTTGGAATTTATTCTGTTACATACGGATTTCAATGGGGAGACCAACATTTGGGNATGCCCCAGATGATTGATATATCGNTACGCCTTCCATGANNACNAAACCNNCAGTCTATAAAAAGATTATCGCTTTTTTGTCCGTGGCAATTCTTTTTTTATTAATNACCAATTATTTNGCTCTCCGCGAACTAGANAATATCAGACGNGGNNATTNACCNTTAGNANATAAAATTGTGGAAGAACCGGTTTCAAAGACTGTGCCGGCATCTGAGNNTAAGAAGCGGNCTGGAACGATTGTCTTGGTCATTGATGATTTTGGNTATCGTAATGATAATATATCTGATGGCTTTTTAGAACTGGGGGTATCCATTACCTGCGCCATTATTCCNGGCCATGAACAGACCTCCAAGTTTGCTCAAAAAGCGAATGCAGCAGGCCAGGAGGTCATCATTCATATGCCCATGGAATCAAGTATTCCTACATCTGGAAAGGAAGATTATAGTATCAAAGCCGGCATGACCAGCGAAGAAATTGAATGGCGTATGCGTGAAGTGTTGAAGGAAATTCCCGAAGCGGTGGGTATGAATAACCACCAGGGATCAAAGGTAACTACCAATGGCAAAGTAATGAGTGTGATTGGGTCTGTACTAAAAAAGAATAAGAAATATTTTATCGATAGCCGCACAACCCCTGAAACGGTTGGTGAACAAACCATGCGTTCTTTAGGTGTCCCTACCGCACGTCGCCATGTATTTTTGGATAATGATTCTGATGTGGAAAAGATTTCTGCTCAGTTGGATAAATTGGTCAAGGTGGCCCGCAAACAAGGGTCGGCTTTGGGTATTGGTCATGCGAGGCCCAATACATTAGAAGTATTAAAAAATGAAATCCCCAAATTGCTTGTAGAAGGATTTCAATTTGAGTTTGCATCAAACATTGTGAATTAAAGATTATCAATGCCAATATTATCAAAAGTATTGCGGGGGGATTTTATTGAAAGTGTCCATGTCGCCTACGGTGTGGCGGTAGATCAAGAAGGAAATGTAGTTTACAGTACGGGTGATCCTGATTATTTGACATGTATTCGTTCATCCCTTAAACCTTTTCAGGCTTCTGCCGCTGTAGATTCTGGCGCTGTGGATGATGCCGGTTTTTCCGAAGACGAGATTGCACTTATGTGTGCTTCTCACAATGGTGAAGATATTCATGTGGAAACAGCCCAATCTATGCTGAATAAACTTGGTTTTACAACGGACCATTACTGTTGCGGTAACCATTTACCATATGATAAGCCAGCCAGCCAGACCTTAATAAAAAATAGTACTGAACCGAGCCCATTGCATAACAATTGCAGTGGCAAACATGCTGGTATGTTGGCCTTAAGCAAATATTTAGGTGCTGATCCTGACGATTATGTCCATACGGATCACCCGGTTCAAAAAGCGATTTTAGAAAAAGTAAAAAGCTATACCGGCTTGGAGAAAATATCCACCGCTATTGATGGGTGCAGTGCACCAACTCCTTTTCTTACCTTATCTAATATAGCCGCTTTATTTCAAAAATTAACTTCTGGAAACTATCCTGAACTAGAGCGACTTTATTTAGCAATGAATCAATTTCCCTATTTGATTGCGGGTCGAAAGCGGTTTGACACGGACTTCATCACAGCAATGAAAGGTAGGGCCGTATGCAAAGTCGGTGGTGAAGCACTTCGTGGGTTTGGAATTCGCCAAAGTGATGGTTCTGTGCTAGGTTGTGCTGTGAAAGTACTGGATGGAAATATGCGTGCACTGGGATCTTCATCCTTGTCATTTCTAGATAAATTGGAGCTACTAACAGATCTGGAGCTTAATGAATTAAAGCAATATCAGGAGCCTATTTTAAAAAATCATCGTGGAATCCCAGTTGGAAAAATTTCCACTGATATTGATTTTTGATATGAGTCGCTTCATAGTTTTATTTTTCCTTTCCAACGCTATTTACACCCAGGATTCGTTAATTGTCATGAGCTATAATGTCTTACGGTTTAATCGTAATTCAACAAATCGTGCCCAATATATCAAAAAGGTGGTGGATTATATTCAGCCTGACATTGTTGTATTACAAGAAATTGAAGATGGTGCAGGGTTGGACAACATTCTCGAAAAAGCCTTTAATAGCGACAGCTCGGTGTATGCCGCTGGCAGCTTGGTGAGTTCGACCTGGATGAAAAGTGTCGTCGTTTATCGAAAATCAAAAGTGGATATTTCCAGCCACATTTTTATCTCAACTGTCCTTAGAGATATTACAGGATATACGCTGTCTATAAAAAATGCACACTCAAATGTATCGCCCTTCACTGTATTCGGTGCACACCTCAAGGCCAGCGATGGATCCAGCGAAGAGTATCAGCGCTGGGAAGAAGCAAAAGAATTATATAAATATGTTGCCCAAAAGGATAGTGATTACCATTATATCTTTGCTGGGGACTTTAATTTATATGGCACAGATGAAAAGACTTATAAATTGCTAACGGACAGCATGACCGTGGATTTGGAAGATGTGGTAGGTCCGTGGGTGCGTAATGAGAGTGCACATATTTCCAAATTCACCCAATCCACACGAACAGATAATTTAGGAGATGGAGGTGCTACCGGTGGTTTGGATGACCGTTTTGATTTCATCCTTTTTTCCGATCATTTTACCGCCAAAGACCCAGATCTGAAATATATGGAGGAATCCTATAAAGTGATTGGCAATGACGGTGCGCATTTTAATACATCTATCATTGATGGTAGCAATGGATCGGTACCCGACAGTATCGCGGAAGCTATCCATATCGCTTCAGATCATTACCCTGTAATTGCTAAAATTATCTATACATCCAAGACATCTACCAGTCCAGTGGCACATGCTGGCGGCGATGTAGTAGCAGCGATAGGTGAAAAGGTATTTTTGGATGGGACTCAGAGTTACGATCCAAATGGATCCGTCGTAAGTTATGCCTGGAGACAAACTTCCGGCCCAACCGTTACCATCAATAATATCGCAGCCACTACAGCAGATTTTGTTGTTCCGGAAGTAAGGCGTACTAGGGTATTTAAATTTGAATTAACGGTAACTGATAATGATGGTGAACAGGCCAATGATTTTGTGAATATCACTGTACCAGTTACCAGTGGATATACTCCTTATGATATCCAGTTAACAACTGATAAAGGTGTTGGTGAAGATTGTTATCCATCTGATTTCGAAGGTCAAAATTTAGAAGTCACCGGAGTGGTAACAGCCGTTCGTCCAGATTCGGATTATCCCAACTTCTTTATTCAAGATCCATTCAAGGATGAATGGGGCGGCATGTTTATCTATATCAATAAAGGTTATCAACCACCATCGGTTGGTGACCAGGTAAAATTAAAAGGTGATATATCTGAATATTACGGTTTGACGGAAATGAAGAATATTTCATCTACAGAAGTGCTGTCAAGTGGGATTTCAATTGAGCCTATAACAATAACAGCCAGTTCGCTATCTGGCGGTTGCCAGATCTGGGCAGAAAAATATGAAGGAATGCTGGTACGTTTGGTAAATATAACTGTAGGGTGGAAGTCCAGCGCAAATAACCAGTGGGGAGTATCGGATTGGACTGGGACTGCAATCATTGATGATTATATGTTTGATGGTGATTGGCCCAATCCGGAAAAAGGCATCCATTTTATCAGTATCACCGGTGTGGTTCATTATTCTTATGGTGAATACAAATTAATGCCGCGTAACAATGCTGATTTTAATGATCCAGTAAACGCCGCTGGCACCGAAAGCCCCGAGCGTTTCAATCTGCTCACTAATTACCCAAACCCTTTTAATCCAACTACGACCATAGAATTTGATTTAGTGGACAAAGAGTCGAATCCCATACAATTAAATATATTGGATATCAATGGTCACCTGGTTGTGTCGCTGGTGGATGGGTTCCCAAGTAATAATAAAGTGATATGGAATGGAAAGAACCATTTGGGAGAAAATGTTCCTGCAGGCATTTATTTTGTCTGCCTGAAATCAAAATCAACCATACTCACTAATAAAATGATTTTACTGAAATAATAATGGCAGATATAACTATACGCGTAGTGGATTGTTACGTATTTCGCCAGACAGATGGCGGCCTAAGATTTCTGCTGTTGAAACGTAATAAGGATAAGCTATATGAACACCTTTGGCAGGGGGTGGCCGGAAAGATTGAAGGGAATGAAACTGCATCCGAAGCAGCCATCCGTGAATTGAAGGAGGAAACTGGACTGGAACCGATCCGTATGTTTGTGGCAGATCATGTTAGTCGTTTTTATGAGTCGCACCAAGACTGGATCAATCTTGTACCCGTTTTTGGAATTGAAGTAGATTCAGCCGAAATTAAACTATCCGAAGAACATGTTGATTACAAGTGGGTGGATATCTACAAAGCGCTAGATACATTGGTCTGGCGAGGGCAGAAGGAAGGCATCCAGACCGTATATGATATGGTAGTGAATAATGATGACCGTATGCAATGGTCAAAAGTCGAATTTTAGGTAAGGAGCAATAATGTTAGAAGTTGGCAGTAAAGCACCGGGTTTTACACTCCCTGATCAAGATGGGAATGAGGTATCGCTCAGCGATTTTTCAGGGAAGAAAGTGGTCCTTTGGTTTTTCCCCAAAGCCAGTACCCCTGGATGAACGATTGAAGGACAGGGGTTCCGGGATGAACTCCATAATTTTGAAAAGAAAAATATAGTGGTGATTGGTATGAGCGCTGATTCATCGAAAAAACAGAAAAAATTCTGTGATAAACAAAAATTCCAATATCCCATGTTATCCGATGAGGGTAAAGATGTCTTAAAAGGCTATGGTGTATGGGGACAAAAAAAGTTCATGGGGCGTGAATATGATGGCATTTTTCGAAATACATACGTGATTGACGAAAAGGGCTTGATTGAAAAAGCATACAAAAAAGTAAATGTCAAAACCCACGTCCAAGATATATTAGCAGAATTATAAAATAGTAAATACGTGATCATAAGGTGTCTTTTTTAAACACATGAAATCACCGATTGACGTTTTTTCGGACTGGGCTCAGGATGGTCGGGATGAAGCTATGGCGGATGGTCATACCAGTTCTGTCAAAGCCATGCTAGATTTTTCCTTAAAGGATCAGACCAATCCATTCTCTTTTATTGATGCGGGCTGCGGAAATGGTTGGGTTGTTCGGATGGTGGGGCAATATAGCTTATGCAAGAGTGCCACAGGTGTGGACGGTGCTCAAACCATGATCAAAAAAGCAGAATCTTTTGATTCAGATCATACGTATCACTGTTCAGATCTTTTGGATTGGGCACCGCATGAAAAGGTAGATCTGGTCCATTCAATGGAAGTTTTTTATTATTTTGCCAATCCAAACTTGTTAATACAACATATCATAGATAAATGGCTCAATCCTGAAGGCAGGTTAATCATGGGAATTGATTATTATACAGAAAATAAGCCCAGCGAGAATTGGAGTACTGAATGTGATATTTCTATAATGACAAGGCTATCAATTGCAGAATGGGTTGGCATGTTTATTCATGCCGGTTTAAATAATATTCAATCCTGGCAGGTGGGAGAAAAAGATGATTGGGCGGGTACACTGGTTGTAACCGGAATAAAATAAAGAATCTTTAATTTTTCACTGGCACATTTTGGTCAAGAAATAAACCCTGACTTATTCCCGCAAAGAATTTCTGAAAAAACTCTGGTTCATGAACGCCGCCGGTTGAGAGGATTTTCCCATCTTGTTCAACTTCACCACTGGCACTAACACGGACATTTGTTTCATCATTTTCCAAATTATTTAGGCTGATGGTCACCTTGTAGCGATAGATGCGAGGACCATCGGGTCCGTCATCGTTGTTATTTCCGAAAATGATTGGACGATTTGAATCCTTCTTTTTATCATCATCATTCCCACCAAAAATTGCGCTAGCAATGAGGGCAATGAGTGCGATGACACCAATAGCAATACAGGCTTTTTGACCGGCAGACATGGTTTCTTCTGGTTTTTCATCTGCTAAAGCTGCTTTTCGATGTTCCGTGGTTCGGCTGGCGCTAATCAATCCAACATCCGAATTCAAGACATCGATAGTGTAGTCCATATCCTGCAGAGAATGAATAGAAGACTTTAGGACGGTTTTTAAATCACCAGGGAAAGCTCGCGTTTGCATGGCCCTTGCCACAGATGTAGGTGGCTTTTCTACTCTGGGTGGATTGGTACATCCAGATACGCCAATGACCAGATAACTGATTAAAGATATATAGAAAAAACGCCCCGCTTTGGTCTTAGGGCGAATAATGCTTCTTAGCATTTAGAACTCAAGGCTTTGATAGGCGTAGTCTACTACACTTTTGTTATTGTCAAATGTAATTACAACTGTGAGTGATTTTGATGATGTACTGGAAGAAGATTTACTGGTCCCACCGGCACCGATAAAGCCTGAAAAAAAGCCGGCTCCAACCATGGACCCGCTTTTGGCTTCACTGTTCCTAGAGATTCGATCGTAGGTCCATGTTTCCCGACCTTGCTTATCTTTTGAAATAATATTGGGAGCGCCTAAAACCTTGATGATTGCTGTTTGGTTGGCCCCCTTGACCACTGTGGATTGAACCAATCCTAGGGTAAGTTTATCGGATTCTTCTTGGGGTGGGTTGGTACATCCGATCCATAACATACAGGTAATAATAGATGTGGTTAACTTTTTCATTATTTCTATCCTTTTAATAATTAAATGTTTCGCTTAGAATAATGTTTCAATTTTATTTTTCACATAAATATTTCTTAAAGATAGTACTCAATGATTTTAATTTTTGCCAACAGTATAT
Source organism: Fidelibacterota bacterium (assembly GCA_002716525.1). GTDB lineage: Bacteria > Fidelibacterota > Marinisomatia > Marinisomatales > TCS55 > TCS55. Next base: position 19,162 of record PBBH01000014.1, read on the forward strand.
ATGCGTTTATAAACTTAGAATTCCCGATGGATACATAACGAGTTACCAAGGTAGTCAACATTAACATGATAACAATACATTCCATTTTATTCAGCTTGCTGATCATTTCATCATTGCAGGATAATGTTGTCGAGTTAGTAGGGATCGAGTTCAAGGTGGTGAAAAAAGGGCATTCAGATCGAAAATATATCTGGCTACACGGGGATGAGCAAACCGCCCGAATGGCCCTTGAAAGCCACATGAAATTGAATTTGGGAACGGCCTTTTTTATTCAAGGGGAAACACGGGAAAAAGATTTTTTTGATGGCATTTTAGACCCGAATCGCATCTTTTCTTCCAAGGGTGCCGAAGCGAATATTCANAAATATAACCGCAGTTGGTCNAGCTTTANAAAACAAGAAGCATTGGAATGGATCAATCGAGAAAGGGATGCGTTTTTGGAAAGTATTTTTCCAAAAAATGGAGGGCTACTGGTGGCCCTCCATAACAATTTCAAGGGCTACAATGTAAATCGGGAAATTCAAAAGAGTGATAGTGTATCTATCAAAAAAGATCAAAATCCGAGAGACTTTTTTATTTGTACAGATCGAACGGATTTTGAGGCCTTGGCCAGATCACCTTTTAATGTAGTCCTTCAAGAAAAACTCCCTCAAAAAGATGACGGATCGCTCTCATGGGCAGCTATGCGAAATGGGGTTCGGTATGTGAATATTGAGGTGAGGCTGGGCTGGCTGAGTCAACAGAAAAAAATGTTGAATTACCTCGAGAATAATTTGGAATAAAGAAAGTTATTTAAACCAATATCTGTTTTCTATTCAATATATTTCTGTTGGCAGTTTTATCAGAATGAATTCAAACTGCAGGTCAATGAATAATTAGCCCTCCATTTTTGAAGAACTTATCATTACGTTTATTATCTAGATAACCCATCATGACTGAATGACCGGATATCTGTTTTGGAATATTAGCATCATCCATTTCTGTCAAATGGATTGGCTGTTGGTTGATTGATAGGAAGCCTGTGTTCTCATTGCAGGCGTAAAGGGATGGGGGGTTGGTTTCTTTAAGCTGATCCCAATCAAATCGGACACAATAATCCATATTTTTATACTGGCCAGGAATACCGATTCTTAAATCCGGATTTACAGATGTTAGAGGCGCACCTGTATAAAGCGGCAGCATTGTTTGCAGGATCAGCCAGGCTGTTGAATTGGGATCCATATTGACATAATAAGTCTGATTCTCAAACAGATCAATGGCATGCTGGATCCCGTTTGCATTCACCAACAAGTTATAGTGGCTAAGGCGGTAGCCAATGCCTTTATCCCAAAAGACCATGGCCTCATGTTGGAGAAGTGGTTTGAATGTTGGATCGTGGTACTCTGGGAATGCTTTGATTNTCTCNAAATAATCTGTTTTAGTTGTAATGGTCAAAGTTGGAGCAGTNGCTTTTTCAGCGCNTATCAAGTCATCATCACCTGTTAATATCAACGAGCCGCCCAGTGTCCAGATCCCAAATGCCAGTATTTCGCATTGAGGAAAGGTGAGTTTGTCCATGAGAATTCGATCTTTAGGTTTTATCCCTTCTGAGACAAGCCAGTTAGCGGTTTGTTGGGCCAATCGGTATACTTTATCCGATGTAAGGCCTAAGTCAGCGTAAACCATCTTTTTACCATACTTCACATTTTGGCCATCTACCAATGCCCGCAGATTGGGATAGGGGACCATATGCTCAATCGGTTCTACATTACCTAAGCACTGGGCTTGGTAGATGCGTTGTTGAAGATTTGTCATTTATACGATTGAGTCATCCTATGGCGTGCAACGATAAAGCAATCTCATTAATTTAAAGAGTTTGCTTCATTCCGTTGTCAATGACAGATTAATTATCTGGTTTGATTTGGCGAACGATTTTAAAAGTATCGTGCACCCGGGTATAATAATTCCCTGCCAGCCGACCAACGGGATTTAGGGTGTTCAAATCAATCCGGCCATCGGTGTAAACCTCATCATCCACATGAAACATAATGATTGTGCCGATGACCACGAAACCACCGCCAGGCCCCGGTTCGCCAACAGGTACGATAGTATTGAGCGTACACTCAAAACTGACTTTGGATTCTTTCACACGTGGCGGTACCACTTTGATGGAATCAATGGGTGTCAATCCTGAAACTTCAAATTCATCCACATCCTTGTTAAAGTCGGTGGCGCAGGCCACCATAGGTTCGGCTATTTGCTCTGATACAATATTGACCACGAATTCCTCAGTGTCGCGGATATTGTTTAAAGTGTCTTTGGTCAGTCCATCATATCCTCGGCGTGCAGGGGCGAACATGACCGTAGGCGGGTTGGAACAAACACCATTAAAATAAGAAAAAGGAGCCAAGTTCAAAATGCCATCTTTTGATTTAGTGGAGACAAAGGCAATTGGACGCGGCAAGATAGAACCGATCATCAATTTGTGGTTACTATCAAAGGGTTGTTTGGCCGGGTCAATAATCATGAATTATCTATCCAGGAAAAGGGATATTCAGACTCATCAATATCAGTTGCTGCGGTCGTCATTTTCAGTGGATGAAAAGCGTCCACCATGACTGCAATTTCATTTGCTTCCTTGGCACCCAGGGACTCTTCAATTTTATCCGGCTGGGGGCCATGGGGTAGACCGGCAGGATGATAAGTAATGGAGCCTTCTTCAACGTCCCTGCGACTCATGAAATCACCGGAAACATAATAAAGGATCTCATCAGAATCTACATTGCTGTGCGCATAGGGCGCCGGCACAGCTTCGGGATGGTAATCAAATATGCGCGGAACAAAATTGCAAATGACTAACCCTGGTGCTTGAAATACCTGATGTACAGGAGGCGGCTGATGTACTTTCCCAGTAATAGGCATAAAATCATTCACGTTAAAAGCCCATGGAAAGTAACAACCGTCCCACCCTACAATATCAAAGGGATGATGTCTGTACTCGTAGGATTGTAGTCCTTGAGCGAGGCGAACGACAACTTCAATTGGCCCATCTGAAACAGGATTTTCATATTGAGGAGTTTTAATGTCCCTTTCGCTAAAGGGAGAATGTTCCAGTAACTGTCCTAGACGGTTGCGGTATCGATCCGGTGTTTCAATTGGTCCAGCTGTTTCGACAACGAGCAATTCCATTGGTTTTTCAATCTCCAATTTCCATATCACACCCCGAGGAATAATAGCATAGTCCCCACCAATAAGGGGGAGAGACCCAAAGTTGGATTTAAGAGTCCCTTTACCACTATGTACGAAGAGGCATTCGTCATGATGGCCGTTGCGGTATAAACTATTCATTGACTGTGAAGTATGTGCTTTTGATAAAATCACATCACTATTAAAGAATAATGGGATACGAGATGCGACGGCGTCACCATTATGATCCAATTCACGTGTTTTTAAATGGTGGTGGCGATGTGTCTGATTCCATTCCTCTAATGGAAGAACTGTGATATCGCCGATCTTTTGCACAGCAGTGGGAGGATGAATATGGTAAACATTGGAATAAATATGATTAAACCCCTCACGGCTAATTAGTTCTTCCCAATATAAATTCCCTTTATTATCCCGGAATTGGATGTGGCGTTTATTAGGGATTTGACCCCGTTTCTGGTAATAAGGCATGGGTGATTATACGATTTTGTTTTCTAAAATACCGAGACGTTCCACTTCCAATGTGACTACATCCCCTTTTTGAATCCAGCCGCCTGTATTTTCGGGACGAAGTTCAAGAATGCAGCCTGTCCCAACAGTTCCGGAACCAATATATTCACCGGGAAGCAGTTTGGTATTCATGCTGGCGCGTTCGATCATATCTCCAAAAGAATGATAAAGATCATTCGTATTGCCATCGGAAATAAGTTTACCATTTACATGGCAGGTCATTCTTAGGTGAAGTTTGTGATCATCGTCCCAGGCATCTTCAAGTTCATCGGGAGTTACCATATATGGACCGAAACTGGAAGCAAAGTCTTTTCCTTTGGCTGGCCCTAAGCTTAAGGGCATTTCCTGCCGCTGGAGGTCTCTGGAAGACCAGTCATTTAAAATGGTATATCCTCCGATCATTTTGTGGGCTTCCTTCGATTCGATATCAGAACCGCCATTGGCAATAATCACTGAGAATTCTAATTCAAAGTCAAGTTCATCTGTATTGGAAGGATAAGAAATTTCAGCCCCGTGGCCATAACAGCAGTTGGGATTTGAAAAGTAAAAAATGGGCAGTTTAAACCAGTCCGGGTGCATCTCTAACCCACGAAGTTTTCTGGCAGCGCGAACATGTTGTTCAAAAGCATAAAAATCACGAAAAGCCGGAGGATCTGGTATCGGTGGCAAAATAACCAGTTCCGATTCATTTTGAGCCAGGGAGTCTAAATTACCATTAGAAATGGTTTTTTCTAGTTCCTGAAGCAAGGGAAAAAATTTGTCCCATTCTGCCAGAGNCGATTTCAAATCACCAGGAATAGATAGAAAAGTGTTATCGTTTTGGTCTTCATTTACCCATTTTGCTGCGAGGTTTACATCAATGATGTGGTCCTCAATTTTGAAACCGAACTTTTGGTTTGTATCTCGCTGTTCTGTGTAAGTTAAAAATTTCATGTTTTACTGATAGTGANTTGAAAAATCATAGATTGCCTCGCATNGCCTGCTCATGTTCAATNGATTCGAAAAGTGCTTGAAAATTNCCTTTACCAAAACTGTTAGACCCTTTACGCTGGATAATCTCATAAAACAACGTTGGGCGATCCTGGATCGGNTTGGTGAAAATCTGNAGCATGTAGCCATTTTCATCCGAATCAACAAGAATGCCTAATTCTGCTAATGTATTTATGTCTTCATTAAAATCACCGACGCGTTCTTTTAACGTATCATAATATGATTTAGGTGTTGGCAGAAACTCGACCCCATTGGCACGTAGTTTCTGAACAGATTCAATAATATCATGGGTGGACATGGCGATGTGTTGAACNCCGGGGCCCTCATAAAATTCGATAAATTCCTGGATTTGAGATTTCTTCAGTCCNGCCGCCGGTTCATTTATTGGCATTTTAATTGTTTCATTATCATTAGCCATGACAATAGAACGAAGGGCGCTGTATTCCGTGGATACATCTTTGTCATCCACAGACCAGAAGCGATGCCAGCCGAATACTTTTTCATAAAAATCACAAACTGGTTCCATATCGCCATCTGGCTGATTTCCCACTACATGATCAATGTGAACAATACCCACGGGATTAGCAACAGCGTCCACATCCATGACTGAATATCCTGGAAGGAAAACTCCTTTATAATTATTTCGCTCTATAAAAGTATGTGTAGTGTCGCCATATGTTTTGATGGTGGAAATAATTGCTTCGCCTTTTTCGTCCTCAATTAGTTTTGGTTGGCACACGCTTTCAGCTCCTCGATTGGTAGTCTCTTTCCAGGCATTTTCGGCGTTATCCACAGAAAATGAAATATCCTTTACCCCATCACCGTGCTTATCGATGTGATGACCTATTTCCGTCCCGGGGACTAAGGGAGAACTAAGAACGAACCTGATCTGATTTTGCTTCATAACATAACTTACTTTGTTTCGGCTACCTGTTTCTAGCCCTTGGTATGCGATGGGCTGGAAACCCAGGGCAGTCCGATAATAATGTGCAGCCTGCTTAGCGTTGCTTACATACAGTTCGCAGTGATCAAAGGAGTTGATTGTATAATCAGCCATAATTATATCCCTGAATTTATAATAAGGTTCTCAAGGCATCAATAAAACGTCTGTTTTCTTTTTCCGTTCCTATGGAAACACGGATGTATTCAGGCCAACCGAATGCCGTAAGACTTCGAACAATAATGCCCTTGCGCAATAATGATTGCGTGATTTCCGTGGCCCGTTTCCCCGAATTCCAAACAGTCGTAATAAAATTAGCCGCAGAGGAAATTATTTCAACACCCAGTGATTGAAGCTCATTTTCAAGAAAAGCGTAACCTGTCTGGTTCATGGCTATAGTCTTTTCGAGGAATTCAGTATCATCCATCGCAGCAACTCCAGCGGTGAGGGCGATAAGTGATGGTTCAAAGGGTTCTTTAACTTTCATCAAATTACTAATGAGTGCATCATGGGCGAATCCATAGCCGATTCGCAGGCCCGCTAAACCATAGGCTTTAGAAAAAGTTCTCAGAGTGATTACATTGTCGTAGCGATAGTTCATGGAGTTTGGATAGTCATCTATATAATGGGCAAATTCAAAATAGGCTTCATCTAGGATAATCAAGACACGTTTCGGTACACGGGAATAGAATTGATCAAATTCACCACGAGTGATATACGTTCCCATAGGGTTGTCAGGATTGGCAATATAAATAATTTTGGTAAACTTATTAATCTTCTGTGCAATTTTCTCCAGATCGTAGCGGTGTTTTTTCATAGGTACCCAATGAATTTTCCGCCCCGATGCATTGGCCAGAACCCGGAAGCCAATGAATGAATTTTCTGCTGATATTAATTCATCATCTTGGAGTAAAAAGGTTCTAATTATGGTGGACATGATACCCTCGCTTCCAGCGCCCAGTATTACATTTTTCATCTTAATATTGAAACGATTAGCCAGTTTTGTCCGTAACTCATAGCCAGAAACATCAGGATATCGATGGAGTCCTGATAATGTTTCGGTCATTGCTTTTATTGCCTTTGGAGATGGGCCAAGGGAATTTTCATTGGAGGCCAATTTATCCACATGTGAAAGGCCAAATTCTCGCTGAACTTCTGCAATCGGTTTACCGGGCACATAGTTAGCTAAGTTCTGGATATAAGGTGGTACCAATGGCATATTAAAGGGGTAGCATTGTCTGGTGTTTAAAAGTGGAAAGAACAACCGATGTTTTGAGATGCTGCACATTGGGTAAGGCGGATAGACCATGTAGGATTAATTTATCATAATGGGGGATATCGCGAGTTGCAATTTTAAGGAGAAAATCACCCTCGCCAGTAATATGATGACATTCCAGAACTTCATCCATGTTTAACATAGAATTAAAAAAATTTTCAACTGGAGTTTCTCCGTGACGAGCCAAAGTCACCTCCACGAAAGTGATGCAACTATAACCGGCCTTTTTCTCATCTAGTAAGGTTACATAGCGGTCGATTAATCCACTGGCTTCTAGTTTTTTTACCCGCTCCAAGGTGCTTGAAGGAGAAAGATTTATACGCTTGGCCAGTTCAGCGTTTGTAATTCTAGCGTTGGCCTGTAATTCTTTCAATAATTCTTTGTCTGTATGGTCTAATTTCATAATATTATCTAAAATATATAATAAATACAGAAGAAAATATTGTAATATTATAAAATAACCAAATAATATTCTTATTCAGTTTAATGAATGAGGAGGTTGTGTTTTATCGCCTAATTTCTATCTCATGATTTAAGGAAAATTACATTGAAAATCGAAGGTCCTTTGATTCCAGGAAAGTTTGTAGAACGGCCAAACCGATTCATTACGTTGGTAGAGGTGGAAGGTAAAATTGTGCGATCGCACTTGCCCGACCCAGGACGCTTGAAAGAATTATTAATTCCTGGAGCTGAGCTGCTTTTGCATCCAAGCCCGGAAGGATCGCAACGGAAAACAAAATTTTCTACCGTAATGGTGCGGCATGAAAGTGAATTGATTTCCCTTGTATCTACACTGCCAAATCGCTTTATTAAGGAGTTATTAAAAGAAAATACGCTGCCTATTCTAAAGGATTTTCAATATGTTAGGGCGGAGCCGCCTTGCGGGAACCATCGCTTTGATTTCTTGTTAAACGATGTAAATGGATATCCTTTTTATTTGGAAGTAAAATCAGTGACCTATGTAGAAAATGGTTTAGCCAAATTCCCGGATGCGGTAACGGAACGGGGTGCGCGCCATGCGAATGCATTGGCAGAATTGGCGTTGAATGGAACAGGTGCCGGAATCCTTTTTGTATGTCAAAGGTCTGATGCAAGCAAGTTTGAGCCCATGTGGGATCGGGACCCTAAATTTTCACAAGCATTATTAAAAGCAAATCAGGGGGGTGTACATGTCTGGTGTATTACAAGCCAAATGAGTGAAACTGAAATGACATTTAAAAGGGAAATTCCTGTAAATTTAATACCACCTGAATAGAATAATTCCAGAATTACTACATCTGATTATTTTGAAAAAATGCGCTTACATTATTGCTTCATTAGGTACTGCATGGTTGATTTATTCATGTGCGGCCGTATCATCTCCTGGTGGTGGGCCCAAAGACGAAATACCCCCTATATTAATATCGGCTGAGCCAGAAGAGGGAAGCCTCCATTTCTCAGGTGGCCCTGTGGTTCTCAGTTTCTCTGAATACATCGATGAAAAATCATTGCAAAATGCTGTAAAAATTTCTCCTCGATTAGAACCTCTTGTAGAGATTAAATATGATGATGATAAAATAATCCTGGATTTTCCAAAGGAATTATTATCCAACCAAACTTATGTTATTACAATCAGCCGGAATTTAAAAGACGAACGGGGTGTGGCCTTGGAACAGTCTATTCAGGTAGCATATAGCACAGGTGATCTAATTGATAAAGGGAAAATTTCTGGACGAATCCATGGGGAAGATTCATATGCTGGCCATTTATGGAAATTAGACAAAGGATTTGTGGATTCTATTTTTTTTACTGAGCCTTTATATGTATCCGAGGCGGACGATAATGGAAATTTCAATTTTAAATACTTAGCGCCGGGAGATTATGTTTTATTGGGTATTGAAAGGAGTGCCGCCGGGGCATCTTTGGTATCCCATCGGATGGCCTACGGTGTTTGTCCAGAAAGAATGTATTCTCTGGGAAGAGATGATGAATTAAAGGGTATTATCATGCGACCTAAACGAGAGACACCGCCGTTGAAAATGACCCATGGGGAATTGCTGGGTCAACGGTGGGGCTGGCTGCATTTTAATCAAGTAATGAAAGATGATGTTATCTTAGATGGATTATCCATTATTGATTCTGAACAAAATGAGTATGGGCCTGAAATTTTTAAAGATGAGCAGAATCAAGAACGATTTCTGGTCATTTCACCGGAAACGCTATCTATAGGTAAAGCAGAATTGATATTAAATACTGTTTTCTCCGGGAAAAATACTTTGCTTGACGATGCGAAAATAAATCTCCGTGTTCCTTCCAAGGTGGATACAAGCTATATTAAATGGACAAAGCCGGAAGGGATTGTAACAGTCAGGAGACAAAAAGATGGCGGTCCGGTAGTACCAATTGTTTTTTCAAAACCAGTAATATCTACATCAGACAGTGCTTTTTTCATGGTTGCAGATACCGACACAGTGGTGATGGATATTCAATGGATTAATCCGATGGAAATTGCTTTTCTACCTCCCGGTGGCTGGCAGGAAAAGACCCAATATAAATTGATGATATTTTCTAATAAACTAATTCCTCTAGAAGGAAAAATGTTGAAGGACTCAATCTCAGTTGTCCGTATTAACTCTGAGAAGAAATTAGGATATGGAGGGTTAAGTGGTACGATTAAAAAGGATGGGATCAATCCATTGCTGGAATTACGATCATTGAAAAAAGAACCGGAAATCTTTCGTTCTTCTTTAAATTCTAACCTTCAATTTGAATTTAAAAATATACCTGAAGGACCATATCATTTGATGATTATTGATGACCGCGATAGGAATGGAGATTATTCCTATGGGTCAGCTTATCCATTCCAACCTAGTGAATGGTTCTATATCCATCCGGACACTTTTGATGTACGCGCCAATTGGGATGTTGATGTGGGTCTCATTAAAATGGAAGAACAGTAAACTCAAAATGTATTGTGTAATTTTGGCAGGTGGTCGCGGCACCCGATTCTGGCCGACTAGCCGGAAAAATAATCCAAAGCAACTATTAAATATTATCGGTAATGAATCGATGTTGCAAATGACGGTTAATCGATTAAAAAAATTGAAAAACGTTGAAGATATATTTATTGTGGCCGGGAAAGATCTAGCGCCTAAGATAGGTAAAATGATNAAAGGAATTAAGCCGAGTAATATCATTGTGGAACCTAGTGGAAAAAACACAGCAGCAGCTATTGGTCTGGCGGCGATCCACATCAAAAAGTTANAGAAAGATGCATTAATGGGCATATTTCCGGCAGATCACTTAATCGTAGGGCATCAAAAATTTTCTAGAGCCATCCAATCCGCCATCCATTTAGCCAAAAAGAATGATTCACTAGTGACCATTGGGATTGAACCCACTTTCCCTTCCACCGGTTATGGTTATATCCAATATGACCATAAGAATTCAAAAGATTATTTNAATGGGTATAAAGTCAAAACGTTTGCTGAAAAGCCACATCNGAAANTGGCAAGACGTTTTTTTGAAAGCGGCGAGTTTNTGTGGAATGNNGGCATGTTTGTGTGGAGAGCAGATGTTTTTTTCAAAAAAATTGAAAAGTACATGCCAGATCTAAANGATCGATTAGTAAAAATTGAAAAAAGAATCAACAATAAACAGGATATTTCACGTATTTGGAAACAGATTGAATCTGAGTCNATCGATCATGGCCTAATGGAAAAATCCGATAATATCTATATGGTGAAAGCTGAATTTGAGTGGAATGATGTAGGCTCATGGGATGCGGTATATGATTTGTCCCCTAAATCAAAAGGTAANAATGTTATTCGTGGTGAAGGCGTTGTGATCAAAGGAAAAAATAATTTAATTCAATCTANTGGACAATTTACGGCCGTTATTGGGGCAGATAATCTCGTTGTGGTAAATACAGAAGATGCTATTTTAGTTGTCTCGAGGGAAAAGGTTGAAGAGGTNAAAGCCCTTGTCAATTATCTAGAAAAGAAAAAACGAAAAGATCTCTTATAATTTATGTCAGAGATGGAGTCAGAAAAATTATTGATTCTTTTTGAAGAACTGGCTGATAAAATGGACATTAATATNGTTCATGGGAAGGGAGATTTCTTNGGTGGGATGTGTTCGGTAAATGAAGAAGTTTATATTGTTCTAAATAAGATAAAACCNATTGACCAACGATTAGGCGTTCTAGGGGAAGAATTTAGTAAACTTGATTTGAGTAATATTTTTCTTCCGCCAATACTCCGTGCTTATATTGAAGATATTCAAGAGAATATTTTTCAATCTTAATTCATTTAAAATCCTTGAAATAAAACCCCCTCATCAGTACACTCCTAGCCTCTATATTTTCTCCGAGGTAGAGAAATACCAACTTTACAATTGAAAATTTTAAAGGGGTTTTAGCATGAAAGACTATGCGGCAAAAGATATTCGCAACTTCGCCCTCGTTGGGCATGGGGCTTCAGGAAAAACGATGCTTTCTGAAGCCATGCTTGCCAGTGGCGGTGAAATTAATCGGATTGGATCTATTGAATCGGGATCCACCGTTTCAGATTACCATTATGATGAGCACGATCGCCAGATTTCAATACACTCATCTCCCCTTCATGTAGAATGGAAAGGTACGAAATTTAATGTAATTGATTCTCCCGGCTATCTGGATTTTATCGGTGAAACTATTTCATCGCTGGCTGTTGTTGATCTCGCTGTGGTTACTGTGCATGCTGTAAATGGTATTGAAGTTGGAACAGAACAAGTTTGGAATTATGCTAACGATTATGGCCTGTCAAAAATAATTGTGGTAAATGGTCTCGATCGTGAGCACACCAAATTTGAGCAAGTACTTCAGCAGACTAAAGATCATTTCGGTGGGAATGTTTTTCCGATGCAACTGCCAGTAAACTCCGGTCCTGGCTTCAACCAAATCATCGATGTATTGCGTAGTGAACTAATCACATACAGCACGGATGGTAGCGGAAAATTCACTGAAGAAGATTTACCGGAGGAATGGAAAGAGCGCGTGACGGCACTCCATCAGGAACTGATCGAATATGTGGCAGAGTCTGATGATACATTATTGGAAAAATTCTTTGAAGAGGGGAATTTGACAGAAGATGAAATGCGGGAAGGATTGCATCAGACAATCCAGGATCAAGTATTTATCCCTTTATTTTGTACAGTTGCAAATAAAAATATAGGTGTTGCCCGTTTGATGGATTTTATTGCTAAATATGGGTCATCTCCTGTTGATCGCGCCAGCATTAAGGCCTACGATGCTAAATCCGGCGATGAGGTGAATATTGCTTTGGATGGGAATGATACTGTTGTTCATGTATTCAAAACAATCAGTGAAGCTCATGTTGGTGAGCTTTCTTTTTTTCGTGTCTATTCTGGTTCAATCTCAACTGGTACGGATCTATACAATACTTCCCGTGGGAATACAGAACGTTTCGGACAAATGTTTTTAATGAATGGTAAAAATAGAATGAGTGTTACCAAATTGAATGCAGGGGACATTGGAGCAGTTGTAAAACTAAAGGACACACATACCGGCAATACCCTAACCGGACCGAATAATAAAGTAAAATTGCCTTCGCCAAAATTGCCTAATTCCAATATTCACTTGGGTATTCGCTCGAAGTCCAAGGGTGATGAAGAAAAAATTGCTATTGGCTTGGCAACCATCCATGAAGAAGATTCAACCTTTATATACAATGTGAATTCCGAGCTTCGTCAAACTGTTCTTTCCGGCCAAGGTGAGCTACATCTTCAGGTGTCTATTGATCGACTGAAGCGCCGTTTTAATGTAGATGTAGAAACATTTAAGCCACGTATACCTTATCGTGAAACAATTCGAGGGATAGGCTCATCAAAATATCGTCACAAGAAACAGAGTGGCGGTGCAGGACAATTTGCGGAAGTGTGGATGAGAGTAGAACCCAAATCTCGAGGGGAAGGTCTTGAGTTTACGGAATCATTGGTTGGGCAGAATGTTGATCGAGTTTTTGTAACCTCGGTAGAAAAAGGAGTCAAGGCTGCCAGTACAGAAGGTGTATTGGCCGGATATAAGGTGGTGGATTTAAAGGTCGAATTTTATGATGGGAAACAACATCCGGTTGACTCGAAAGACATTGCTTTTCAAATGGCTGGGAAACAAGCTTTTCGTGAAGCGTTCATGTCAGCCCAACCTTGCCTGCTGGAACCGGTATTAAATGTTGAAATTAAAGTCCCCGAAGATTACATGGGAGATGTAATGGGGGATATCTCGAGTCGACGTGGCAAGATTATGGGCATGGAAACGGAAGGGGCTTTTCAGCGGATAAAAGCGAAAGTCCCCCAATCTGAGCTTTATCATTATTCAACTAGCTTACGGTCTTTAACTGGCGGTCGCGGGATTCATTCAGAAGAATTAAGCCACTATGATGAAGTCCCTCGTGATATGGAAGCAAAAGTCACTGCAGCAGCCAAGGCGGCTCAAGAAGAATCTTAGTTGTTCAATTAAATGGATAAACTATGGGCACCATGGCGGATAGATTACATCCGTACCAAGAAGGAAAAAGATGGGGTGTGTATCTTTTGTATTAAGGCGAAAGAAATTAATGATCGCGAAAACCTGGTGCTATACAGGGGAGAATTGGCATTCATTCTAATGAACCTTTATCCTTATAATAACGGCCATCTGATGGTATGCCCATATGCCCATGTTGGAACAACTGAGTTGCTAAAAAAAGATTGTATGAGCGAAATTATGGTATTGGCGGATAGGACCATGGATATTTTCAGAAAGAATATGAAAGCGCAGGGATTTAACTTCGGTGCAAATATAGGTGTCGCTGGTGGGGCGGGAATTGCAGACCACATCCATTTTCATATTGTGCCAAGATGGGTTGGGGATACAAATTTTATGCCCGTTGTGGGTAATACGAAGGTGATGGTTGAAGGCCTTCTTGAAACCTATGACGAACTCAAACCAACATTTGATAATTTGAAAAAGTAGAATGGAATTCGCAAATACCTGGCTGCCTTTCATTTATTTATACGGTGTCGGTGGAATTGCTTTTGTATTGGGCATGTTATTGATTCTGAGGACCAAGGCACTAGAAGTTTCATTCGAACGTCATAAAAAATGGTTGTGGGTTTTGATATACGGTTTTCTGTTTTATGCTGGACTACATGCCACTTTCATACTATTAGCAATTGGTAGCTATTAATGGATATTGCAGTAGGTACCACCTTAGATCGGTACGTCATACTGGCCTATTTTGCTATTGTGATGGGATTTGGGGCTTATTTTGGCAAGTACAGTAAAACTACTTCTGATTATTTTTTTGGTGGTCGTCGCTTTGCGTGGTGGCTCATCACCATTTCAATTGTAGCTACAGGGGTTGGTTCTCACAGCTTTGTAAAATACTCTACNAAAGCCTACCAGTATGGATTGTCTTCNACCATGNCNTATATGAATGACTGGTTNTTTATTCCCCTTTTCATGTTTGGTTGGTTGCCCATCATATATTATACCAAAGTNCGTTCAATCCCCGAATACTTTGANCGNCGCTTTAATCGNANCGCCCGTTACTTNGCAACAGGGATGATCCTGTTATANATGATCGGCTATATTGCNATACAGTTTNTAACTCTNGCTACAGCCCTGTACCGNATTTANGGTATTCCATTAATGATGACTGTAATNCTCATTGCNNTAGCTACAACNNTATACATGCATTTTGGTGGACAGACTTCTGTAATCTTNACTGACTTATTNCANGGGTTTATNCTCATATTNGCAGGTCTGCTACTGTTNTTTTTGGGTATNCANTATTTGGGAGACCACACAGCATTTTCAGGGCTGCAAGCATTTTGGATGAATCTTTCTCCTCAAGAAAAACTACCTTTGGCCCATTTCAATCATCCCCCCGATTTTAACTTTGTAGGGATTTTTTGGCAGGATGGAATTGCTGGTTCGGTGGGNTTTCTTTTTNTAAATCAAGGGTTGATCATGCGCTTTATGGCAGCTAAAAGCGTAAATGAAGGNAGGAAAGCAGCAGCTTTTAANGTTCTTTTTATTTTGCCNATTTCAGCNATAGTTGTTTCCAATGCTGGATGGATCGGGCGTGCCATTTCTACTGCGTTGCCNGGTGTATTACCNGATGNTTTAGCNGCTAATGACGTTTTTGTAGCTGTTACNAATGTGGTGTCNGCACCNGGCGTTTTNGGGTTTATCATTGCAGCCCTTTGTGCAGCTTTGATGTCAACNGCAGATACTTTGGTGAATGCTTCTTCTGCTATAATAGTAAATGANATTTATCGTCCTTTAGCAAAAAAAGTTAGAAGTGAAAAAGCAGAACTACAATTAGCACGTTGGACATCGATAGCTGTGAAAGTAATNGCAGTTATACTGGTGCCATTTTTCAATTCGTTCGATTCAATTTATGAAGCCCATGGATGGTTCCACTCCACCTTCACACCACCTTTAGTTGTAGGTGTTTTCTTGGGAATATTCTGGAAAAGATTTACGGCGCCTGCTGTAATTGCTACTTTTGTGGTTGGTGCTTTCCTGATGATTTTGGGCCAATTTATCCCGGAACTTATCAGACCTTTTTCCCATGGTATTGAACTGCGGCCTGGTCGTGGCTACACTTATATTGGNGCTTTATATAATATTGTTGTCTGTGCNAGTGTCGGAGTCATTGTAGCCTTNTTCACTAAACCTGATTCTAGTGAAAAGTTATATGGCTTAACTATTTTTGACGTGCATAAACTAAAATCCATATTTAAGGGATCTCCTGTTAATGAAGAAAAAGGTAAAGATGCGCTCGTGAACTGGAAAGTAAAAGATACAGAAAATAATGTAATCTGCTTTTCAAAAAGTGATATGCATCTAATGAAAGCGCATCCTGGGGATCTGGTCTATATTCAGGACTCACGTTGGTGGTTAGGTGGATTAAAATCGGTNCATTCAACCTTTGGTGAANCNCATGATGAGGATGGAGTCGCATATATTAATTCAATGCATTTGGACCATGGCCAGTTTGTTGAAGCATATCAGTTAAAAGCAGAAAAAGAAATGTAAATATTGGTNTCGGCAAGTGAATGATTATAAATTCGCAGCGCCTTTTGAATCCCNAAATATAGGTTCCAAAAGTCACAATCCGGAGTAGCTCAGTTGGTAGAGCGAGTGGCTGTTAACCACCAGGTCGGGGGTTCGAGTCCCTCCTCCGGAGCAATAAGAAAAGCCCCCTAATATGCAGGAGGGCTTTTTGTTATCGTTAATATCGGTTATAAAATAAATGATATGCTAAATTTTATGCGACATAAAAACCGATNATCAATCACCCTATTTTTCTTATCGTTAATATCCGCTTCTTTTGCACAGGATCCGCCAGGTATAAAATGGAAACAGATTCAAACCAACCATTATCAAATTATTTTCCCTAAAGAATTACAATCGGATGCCAATCGTGTGGCAAATACAATGGAGCATGTCCACCAGGGNCTTGGGAAAAACCTAAAGCATGAGCATAAGAAAATTCCAATTTTACTTAGCAATCGGAGTGCNATCCCAAATGGATATGTCGGGCAAGCGCCATGGAGATCCGAGTGGTTTAATATTCCGCTCATGATTAAGGAAATGGGGAGCACTGAATGGTATCGTGACTTAGCTGTACATGAAGGTCGGCACATTGTACAAACAAATTATATGAATCAGGGTGTCAGNCGTTTTTTAGGGATGGTATTTGGAGAGGGAACNCAATCGCTATATACAGGNTTTCTCATTCCATCNTGGTATTGGGAAGGTGATGCGGTAGGAATCGAAACNGCGCTTACTCATTCAGGTAGAGGGCGTTCATCTTATTTTAATCGTACTACACGGGCCCTCATTTTGGAAGGAAAAAAGTTTAATTATGAACAGGCGTTGTATGGTTCTTATAAGGAGGATTATCCAGGACATTATGAGCTGGGTTATTTTTTTACCGATCATATAAAGCATACCTACGGAAAGGAAGCTTGGCCCAATATTATTAATAAAACTCTGCGGTGGCCTTTTATCCTGAACCCCTTTTTTCCNTTATCCAGGTCAATGAAAAAAACAACCGGGTTATCTTTACATGAACTTTNTGGTAATACTTTTAATGACCTTGGTAAAAATTGGGGGAGTCAATTGGAGAAAATAAATGAAAGCCCAGCGAATATCATCAGTCCTAAAACTAAAATCAAAACCAGTTTTCTCTATCCAACAATGACGCCCAACGGCGAAATCATTGTACTCAAAACAGGATTAGGTAACGTACCAACAATAGTCAAAATTGGCAGAATAGACACCGTGTTGAAAAAAATATCCCCGTCNGCCAATTTATTNGGCTATCATTCAAATGGTNCCCGCGCTGTCTGGTCAGCTTATGANCCTGATAAACGCTGGACAAAGCAGAGCTGGGCGAATATCCGGATTCTCGATATTGATACGGGTCAACTNCGAACCATTACTTCAAAAAAACGCATATTTAATCCTAATATTTCTCAGAATAATAAATTAATTGCGGCNGTCTCATTTTCTGAAACCAGACAATGTTCTTTAATGATAATGGATTCAGAAACAGGAAAAATTATCGATCAGGTTGAAGCGCCTAATCAAGGGTTAATTATGTACCCCTCCTGGTCAAATGATGGGCGTGAAATTGTTTTTACTTCTCAAAAATATNGTGGTAGGGCAATTTATATTTATGATAGAGAAAAAAGAAANTTTGAAATATTAAAAGCCGAATCTTGGACGGAAATTTTTAAACCAGTGTTTTATCAAGACTATATCATTTATGAATCAATCATTCAAGGTATTGATCAATTGGTNGCCATACATCGAGATAATAAAAAGGAATACCAGGTCACCACCAGAAAATTTGGAGCTACCAATCCTGCAGTAAATTCCAAAGGTCAACTGCTTTTTAATGATTACACCTCCAAAGGTGATGCTGTGGCAGTCATAACTTTAAANNCAGATGATTGGGCTGAAATCCCTTCGGATCGAAAACAACCTATTCTTGGCAGTAATATGAATTCAAAAGATAAAGCAATATATGATCTACCCATTCCCAAAAAGGAATATGAGATNAGGGATTATAAACCGGCCCTGCATTTATTTAATTTTCACAGCCGTTATATTTTTGATGANGAACTCAGTCCATCNCTGGGCCTGCAATCGGATAATATTTTGGGGACAATGAAATTCAATATGGATTTAATCTATAGCCAAAACGAAAAAACATTAACTCAGCGGATAAAAAGTACCTATTCCGGTTTTTACCCTATTTTTGATTTTGAATTAGGTTATGGGAAACGTGATGTTCGTTTTGGCCCGTTTACTCAGAAAGTGGAAAATACAAGAGATTCGATTAAGTTTGCAGTGAATGAAAAATGGGATGAATTGAATGTTAATTTTGGTATGTCAATCCCTTTAAAAAATAGTAGAAGGGGAATTACGACTCAATATAGTTACGCAAAGGCAGGAATAAAATTTACCCGGAGATCAGATACTCATTACCATTACAGTTTCGACAAAATTCCGCCCAACGTTCGTGTCAAGGAAATGGAAAAAAGGTCTGATAGAGATGGAGGAATCATGCCAGTTTATATTGAAGGTGGTATGTCTTCAATTGATGAAAGTGCGCCCAGAGATTTGGGGAATCCAGGCTGGCAGATTTATGGTTATTTTGGCGGTGCACCACTGGGAGGATTATGGAAAGGTCAGCAACTATCGATAAGAATGCAATATGGCAAACGGGGATTGGGTAAACATCATTTTATTGGAGCTCAATTGCAATATGAAACAAATCAAGGCGACTATATTATACCATCCAAAGTCACATTCCCCTATGGGTATAATTGGTACTTTCCTGAATCGATATGGAGATTAAAAATCAAATACCAAATTCCTCTGCTTTACCCCGATTTATCTCTGCCTTTTAGTGTAGCATATTTAAAACGTATACACGGTGGCCCATTCGTGGATGCGGCATCTGTTAGCGGTTACCCTAATATGCTTGCAGTCGGTGGCGCGATCACCTTTGAAACAGGAGGNTTTTTTGATATAAAATTTCCTATCTCATTAAGTATAAATTATTATTATCATCCGTTGAATGGGAATTCGGGGATTCGATTGGATTTTGAATAATCGAAATGAATGCTGTATCTTTTAACTTAGTCAATAAGATTTAACTCTTTTATTTAGAGGTTTATATGGAAAATCGTGGATTACAAAGAAGAGATAGTGGCCGCCGTGATATCGGAGATAGGCGAGTTGAGGATGCGCCTGTTGAAAATGACAGAAGATCAGGATCAGATCGTCGGGAAATCGATGAGCGAAGATCAGACGTAGAACGAAGAGATCCCTAAATCATAAAATAATATAATTACTTTTTACATAATATTATTATGGATGTAAAAAAATCAACTTATTCAGTTGATGATTTAACAAAAAAAGTGGGAGAAAGTTTAGGCATTTCTGATTGGCTT
Organism: Fidelibacterota bacterium; assembly: GCA_002716525.1. GTDB lineage: Bacteria > Fidelibacterota > Marinisomatia > Marinisomatales > TCS55 > TCS55. The sequence goes on from PBBH01000014.1 coordinate 38,559, forward strand.
GAGGTTACTCAAGATAATATTAATCAATTTGCTGCAGTCACATTTGACGATTACTGGATTCATACTGATCCAGAGCGGGTAGCAAAAGAAGGTGTATTCGATACGACAATTGCCCATGGTTTCTGGACACTTTCACTACTCACTTATTTCAATAATCAAATGGGTATTTGGCCCAGCGATACAGTATCAGGGCTCAATTATGGCTTGAATAAAGTTCGCTGGATGTCTCCAATTCCCATTGGTTCCCGAATCAGAAATCATGTAGTACTAAAAGACATTCGAAAACGAGGAAATAGCAGATTTATAGCAACTTATTTGTGTACCATTGAAGTGGAAGGGACTGAAAAACCTGCGATGGTAGCCGAATGGCTAGGTATGATTCTCACTGAACCAGTATAATTGTTCTTTTCCACAGGGCTTGCTCCCTGAGATTTAATCTATATCGGATTTATTTTCTCTATTTTCATGTATGCTTTTTTTGCATTATTTAAATATTGAATAAGTGTTTGTCTCTCTTCAATAAGTTCATACATGATAATTCTTTTTCGGTAAAAAATCGATAAAAACCTCAAATGCTGCCGGTAATTACGCACTTGATGAATGTAGGATAAAACAAAATTTCCGCTGGGTACGAGAGTAAAAATATAAAAAATGGTGAGAGGAGTATTTCCTGAAAAAAATGCAAAAAGAAAAATTTGGATTGAGTAAAATATGATGAAAATACCCATACCTGTAATGAGTTTTGTAGGTGCAATTACTGATTTATCATGCACAAAACTTTTTGCATACCAACGTGGAAATTTATAGGGAATTGCATTATTAATAAGACCGTACACATATACTGGGAACCCTAAAATGATATAGGAGATAACCCTGATCCGTTGNGCCATTGTAGTACTGCCTGAAGCAGGATCAAGAAATTCATCTTTTAACTTCAAAAGATCTAAACGGTTTTGATAACGGTCAAGCATAACCTCGAATTCTTCCACTTCTTCTGGCCGATTTTTACAATACCACTCTACAGCATGGACCAGCCCCTTGGTTGCGGAAAAATCATCTGTTTTATTTTCGATGTCCAGGCCTAAATCCACCATTAATTCTTTTTTATATATCAATTCAAGAGCATTTACAATTTTTTCAAAAGCTAGATCATTTACGTTGGTTGTAAGTTTTGAAAGCGCTGTTTCAATTTGTTCTGTGAGTTGTTGAACTGCATTTACTTTGTTTGCTTCATATTCTTTTTGATATGACTTTAAATCGATTGGTTTACCATAGCGAACAATTACGTCACTTCTAAATTTTACAGCATTGGAATAGGATAAACCTACTGGTACCAGTGAGATGTTGAGCTTCCAGTTATTATTTTCTATGGCCCCAAATCCAATGCGGGCAGCTCCGGTCTTGATTTTTCCTAAGGTTCGGTCACCAGTAGAAGTACCTTCAGGGAAAATAAGAAATGATTCGCCCGATTCAAGAATCTCGTATCCTTTATAAAATGTATCAATATTTTTATTCGTNTGTGTCGGATCATCCTGCTTGCGGTAAACAGGTANCACNCGNAGCCTGTTTAATATCCANCGTGTAAAAAAATTATTAAATATAGTCGATTTAGCAAAAAAATATAGATTTCGGCCNCATGTACTTCCTACAATCAGAGGATCCATCATTGTATTGGGGTGATTGCATACAAAGATAACGGCGCCCTCTTTTGGTATTTGATCTAAATTTTGGGAAGAGATCCGATTGAAAAAAGTTCGAATTCCTGCAATTGAAATCAGTTTTACTAAGGCATAAAGCATGAACGAACCCATAATTTAGGNTATTTAGCATCAATTTCATAAATNCTCTAATTGTCTTAATAATTATNTNNTGTTTNCTTTTTATAGATTTNATCATATTTTCCGCCGTTTATGAGATATATAAATCAATTCATTACATTGATCCTCGTGGGGTGGATTGGGGTATTTACCCAAATCTCCACCATCCATTTAGGTCATGGGCATGATATTCTTCCGGNAAAAGCAANCGTTTGCGCTATTGACTGTGAAGAAGAATCCCACCATTCAGCTGGTCAGGCCTGTGAATGGTTTATGGCCGAGCGCCTTACAGATAATGATGGAATTAATCATTTTACTGTTCAGGCTTCCACTGAATTTGAATCTATTCAATGGACTGCCCAATATTTTCTATTAACTGCATCCCATAATTATGTTCATTGGGATCGCGGTCCTCCCGTCGCTTAGTTATATCACTAAATGACACTTCCCCTTTAAAGGGGAAGTCCGAATAATCAGCATACAAAATGGAAGGATACTATGTTGAAAAAATTAATCGGGGGAATATTAATCACAACATTCACTTTTGGCCAGACAACGGCTAACCCCCAATTCAGTGTGATAGGTGATCTAGTGATAGATCATCTCCATAAAAATACTAGTTTATTAAGCTCTGGGATTGAAATNGCANTCCAAGGATATGTNAACCCNTTTGCCNGGGCTGATATCTATNTACACAAACATAATGATNNCTCTCCAATAGANTTNGAAGAAGCCGTAATGACAATTGAAANAGGGCTCCCATTNGGTCTTGGAATACGNGCAGGAAAATTTAGGCCTGANNTTGGNAAGATTAACCAANNCCATGNNCACCTATTTCCTTATATNGAAGCNCCTTCTGGTATGACNAAAATATTGGGTGAAGAATTTTGGTCNGCNACAGGTNTTGAAACTAATGTNTTCCTACCNCTGCCTTGGTACAGCAATTTTTCTTTGAGCTATTTTGACTCAGGAATTGGCAGTCATGATCATAGTAATCATGATAAAGATGAAGATCATGATGAGGATAAAGATGGCCATGATCATGATGACAAAGATTATGGAAATGACAAGAAGACCAATGCATTTACAGTCCGATGGTCCCATTTCTTTGAACTGAATGATGTGAACCACCTNGAATTAGGCTTAAGTGGATACTCAGGGCAAGATGANGGAATNTTGGGTGCTGATTTCAAATATAAATGGCGTCCAAANAAATATCGGTCCTTGACAATTCAGGCAGAAGTNTTACAGCACAGTTTGGAAGATGAATACATGGAAAAAGCNGTNCATCCAGATGAANTGCTTACAGCAGCTTATGCGATNGTCAATTTCCAGTTCAATAAANCATATAATTTTGGCGCNATGGTNGATTATTGGTCATTAGATCTGGCGGATGATGAAAGTATGAACCCATCGATNTTTTTTGGCTTCAGNCCCGTAGAAGAATCAGCAGTATTNCGATTAAAAATNGGACAATTAGAAGATGNNGNTCATCATAAAAAACANCTGAAAACAACCNTTCAGATTATNTGGTCATTGGGTCCNCANAAACCNCACCGGTATTAATTGATGCNAAGATTAATCATTATAATGTCAATGATATCTTTTCTTTTTGGAAAAGTTCGGATAGTGTCTTCGACAACAGATATTGCAGATATCGCGAAATTAATTGGTGGTGATTTTGTCACAGTAACCAGTATTGCCAGAGGGAACCAGGACCCACATTATGTAGAAATATTGCCTTCATATATGCTTAAGGTGAGAAAGGCAGATATTTATTTTATGGTTGGGATGGAATTAGACCTTTGGGCTCAACAAATTATTGATGGGTCTCGCAATCAAAAGGTTTTAGTAGTTGATTGTTCGGTAGAGATCAATAAAATGGAGGTGCCAACCGGTCAGATTGATGCCAGCATGGGCGATATCCATCGGTTTGGTAATCCACATTACTGGTTAGATCCGGAGAATGGAAAATTAATTGCAAGGATGGTAACTGAAAAATTGATCAGCTATGATTCCCAAAATACTGACCAATATCAGGCGAATCTTAATCAGTTTGAAAAAGATTTAGATTCAGCCATTTTAAATTGGACAAAGCGCTTTTCAGATCTTAGGAATAAAAATATTATTTTTTATCATAACTCCTGGCCCTATTTCTCAAAAAGATTTGGCTTAAAGACCGTTGATTTTCTTGAGCCAAAACCTGGCATAACACCCTCGCCATCTCAATTGAATCAAGTCATCAATCAAATAAAAGAAAATGAAATTGAAGTTCTTGCATCTGAATCTTATTTCAGTGATAGAGCACCGAAGTTTATTGCATCAAAAACAAAGGTAAAAATAGTTAAGCTAGCACAATCTGTCGGTGCGATTAAAGGTGCTGATTCTTATATTAATCTTTTTGAAACAAATCTTCTTATTTTGGCTAAGGCTTATGGAGTTAGTTATGATTGATCTCATCTTTTGGCCCTTACTAGCAAGTTTTGTGTTAACAGGAATTCATGTATATCTAGGGTTGCATGTGGTAACACGTGGAGTAATTTTTGTTGATCTTGCTTTAGCACAGGTTGCTGCATTGGGCGCTGCCGTAGGTATTGTAATGGGATTGGATCATGATGGTAATGCCAGCTATATGATGGCATTGGCCTTTACATTTATAGGAGCTGCATTTTTTGCTTATATCCGTTCTATTGATCAAAAAGTTCCCCAGGAAGCTATCATTGGGATCACCTATGTTGTGTGTGCTGCAGCTATGATATTGTTATTTAGCAAATCAGCTGAAGGGTCTGAACATTTAAATCATTTGCTTGTTGGTTCGATCTTATATGTTACTCCAGAAAAAATTGCATATACGGCTTTGCTCTATACAGCTATTGGCTTTTTCCATTGGAAATATAAGCAGCAATTTTTTGAAATATCTCAATCACATCTTAAAACGACAGAATTGAATTCTTCAGATCGATTTTGGGATTTCCTCTTTTATGTCACATTTGGTTTTGTCGTTACAAGCTCAGTAAAAATTGCTGGAGTATTGCTTGTATTTTCATTTCTTATTATTCCTACGATAGCTGCTCTTCTTTTTAAAAAATCTGTTAAGGGCAGGCTGGTATTTGGATGGTGCTTCGGTATTATTGGTAGCTTATTAGGGATGTTCATTTCTATTGTTGCCGACGTACCTACTGGTGCAGCTATTGTTGTTTCACTTGGTATTATGCTAGCCTTATTAGGAATTTTTCACCTTCGTCGTTAAGTTAAACAACAATTATGAATGAAATCCAATCCAGGATAGAAAACGTTTTCCAAAGACAACTGGAACACCGCCAAACGATACGCAATACCAGTTTTCGAGAGCGAAATGCAAAACTAAAGTCTATTGAAATTTGGCTTATGGATCATCAAGAAGATATCCAGAAAGCCATGGATTCTGATTACAGCAAGCCAGCTTCAGAAGTGGACTTAACGGAAATCTGGGCCGCAGTCAATGAAATTCGACATGTTCGTCGAAGTCTTAAAAGCTGGATGAGATCAAAAAAGGTAGCACCGACATTAGCTCTAGCCACTGCCGAGGCCTGGTCTCAATACG
>PBBH01000015.1 GCA_002716525.1 Fidelibacterota bacterium
CCCATCGATAATGCTCTATTATCAGTAAAACCTAGATCCGGATGGTGACAATGGGCACAGGAAATAGTATTATCGCCGGATAGGATAGGATCAAAATATAACAATCTTCCCAATTCTTCTTTTTCAGCAGAAACAGGATTGTTTTCCCGAATGGGCATTGTAGGATAGGTCCTTCTCAGATTTGCAGAGGCGGTAATATTCCCGAAAAAATTATCGATAAAATTGTGCTGGTCAACTGTACCATAGGCACCGCCCATGTTCTTATCCAGAGCCGTAATCGGGATGGACAATAGCACCAGAAAGATAATGAAAACAATTCCGATGATTTTAATAAGCCGGTACATTTACAGTGACCAACCTTTGCGATATTTCTTGTCAATATACCGATTGGCCATATCCAGATTGGTAAAGCGCATATTGTGGCCATCCCACTGCAAGGTGGTATATTTATCAGCAATACGGAGCGCAATACAACCAAGCAACATTGTTTCGGTCAGTTTTCCAGCATAATCAAAATTAGATGTTGTCGGCGAACCTGTCTTGCACGCTGCGATCCATTCTTCCCGGATTCCAGGTGATCTAGGTATTGTTTTTGGAGGTGGATCAAAATCTTTCATTCTGGCCTTCGGAAGTAGTACTGGATCACGGCCATAAGTACCACAGGATAATTTCCCCTTTGTACCTACAAAAAGAACACCGCCTCCATTATCTCCCATACGCTCTCCATCTTCCAGTCCCTCTGGTCGCGGTGGTCGAAGACCGCCATCATACCATACAAGTTTTACTGGGACCATACTTTTACGCGCGGGGAATTGATACGTTACCATAGATGACTGGGGGTAAGTTTCATCATTTATCGGACTTGAACTGGCCTGCACACTGATCGGGTCACCAAGTTTCAATGCCCAGAATGGTTGGTCCATCAGGTGCGCACCCATATCACCTAAGGCACCGGTACCATAATCGAGCCAACCACGCCAGCTAAACGGTAAATAAGCTGGATGGTACGGCCGTTTCGGTGCTGGTCCCTGCCATAGGTCCCAATCCAATTTGGAAGGTACTACAGGATTTTCTTTTGGGCGGTCTATACCCTGTGGCCAAATGGGTCGGTTTGTCCAGATATGCGCCTCATAAACGTCTCCGATGGCCCCGCTCCAGATCCATTCATTGATCAACCGTGCCCCTTCACCAGCATGCCCCTGGTTACCCATCTGTGTCGCGACTTTCATTGCCCTAGCCGTTTCGGAAAGTTTTCGAGCCTCTTGAACTGTGTGAGTCAGCGGTTTCTGCACATAGGCATGTTTACCCATCTTCATAGCCATCATTGCGGCAACAGCGTGAGTATGGTCCGGTGTACTGATAGTTACGGCATCAATCTCTTTTTCCTGATCAAGCAGCACACGAAAATCCTTATAACGTTTAGCCTTAGGAAATTTATTGTAAGCTTTTGCGGCCCGTTCATCATCGACATCACAAAGAGCATAGATATTTTCAGAATTAACGCCGACTGTGTCATTATAGCCCATACCGCCAACTCCGATACAGGCCATATTCAATTTATCACTTGGTGCAGTATAGCCATTGCCTCCCAAAACATAGCGCGGTACAATGGTAAAAGCTGCAGCTGCGGCAGTTTTTCCGATAAATTCCCTTCTGGAAATAGACCGTTTTTTCTTTTTGTCGATCATGTTTTAACCCCAGATAGAATCTTATGGCTAATTTCTTCGATCTTTCCTAGTCCGTCTTTCTGTACCAGTTCTATTATTACTATCTATAGGTTGATCCTTTTTTCTGCGGTGGTCATCTCTACGATCCTGGCTCTTTCTTTTTTCTTCCATTTCACTTTCCTCTCTTTACTAATTAATATACCATTATTTTTTGAAACTTACGGATGGCAACGTATCAAGCAAGCATCAGAATCATATTAGTTATGCTTCGGATATTTGCTGTCCATTGGTCCCAAAGGATACCATAGTCATAGCACCAGTAAATATACGGTTAATTATCTCCAAACGCTGATTTTCGTCATTTGTCTCAATGAGCTGTTGTTTTATTTTGTTAGGCAGATTTATAAACTCGATAAAATCAAACGATCGGCTTTTGGATATATGGCGCTCCATATCTTCGTTCAAGCCAAGTTTCAACAATATATGCAAATATTGATCTCGTGTCTTTTCTAATAAATCTGCTGGAACAGATTCTTGGTCCTCAAGGTATGTAACGTTACCAATCCAAAGCTGATCGTTTTCCTGCACTTTGTCTTTGATCCGAAAGCACTGCTGTCCTTGGACGATAATATCATATTCACCAGTGGGGTGTTCTCTCAATACCCGGATAATCTTTACACTACAGCCAATACTTTTTACCCCCTTGTCATCTTTTAACACAATCCCAAATGGATCACCCGTTTTAATGCTATCCTTTATCATCCGCTTGTAGCGCGGTTCAAATATATGTAATGGAATACGCTCCTTTGGCACCGCGACGATGTTTAAAGGAAATAGTGGCATATTATCCATAAAATAAACCCATATTATTGATCTATTTTTAACAAGTAATCCCAGAAAGACTGGCCATCAATTTCTGGGTCATCATTGATCTCTATTATTTCCATATCATGAAAATATTGATCGTAAACAGTATCCCGTTCATGGGCTAAGGGTGTTTCGCAAAAACAGGTTTCACACCATTCTACAACCAATGGTTTAGTCAATATTGCTTTTCGAATCGATGACACTATCTCTCGGCCATCCGGTTTCTGGCCCGTGATGGTTCCATCACTCAATTTCTGGTAAAATTCACCCATCTTTTCTTTTAGCATTGTCGCTTTTACATGGTAACGCACAGGACTATTTAATCTTTGCGATGTGTTCTCGGTCTCACTGGGGCAAGTCTATCTCCATATCTGCTATAACATAGGCCATTACGGCTAAGGCAGCAACACAATGATTGAATTCATTAAAATCAATTTTATCGAAGGTGTCAGCATTGGTGTGATGGTACCAAAAGTATTTCGTTCCATCCACCTTTAAGGACATAACGGGGACGCCCTCATCATTGAGCGGTGCCACATCAGCAGCCCGGCCGCCAGTAGTTATTTCGTTTGCCTTTATTGAGATCAATAATTCAGAAATAGCATCAACAATTTCTCTTCCAGCCTGACTCCCAGTAAATCCAAATCCACTAGGTTGAAAAACACCACCATCCGATTCGATCGCAACCATATGTTTATCTAATTCATCACGATGAGTATCTCGATAAGCTTTACTGCCTTTGCCGCCATTTTCCTCATTCGTCCACAACACGACACGCAGGGTTCTTTTTGGTCTTAGGCCCAGGTCATGAATCAGTTTCACCGCATGCCAGGCAGCTACACAACCGCCACCATCATCCATGGCACCCTGACCCACATCCCATGAGTCTATGTGACCACCCATCACTACAACTTCTTCAGGATATTCACTTCCCCTTATTTCCGCTACTGCATTTCTCGATGGTACATCTTCTTCGTATCGGCCTTCCATCTTTAACTTAACAGTAACAGTCTGACCTCGGTTTACCATTCGCCCAATCATAGCGGCATCTTCAACGGTAATAGCAGCATGTGGTATTTTTTTTACTCCATCTTCATATCGGCTGTTACCTGTATGAGGAGTATTCATCGAGTAAGGACCNACAGATCGAATTATACTGGCTACNGCACCNGCTTTCGATGCNGCAACTGCNCCTCCAGATCGATAACNGACTGTTTTACCATAATTTGTGAATGGAACATTAAACAGTACNATTTTACCCTTNGCTTCATCTGNCCTNTCTTCNAGTTCATCAAAACTNGATACNACCATTACATCNGCTGTAATNCCTTCTGGNGNNGTACCAATGCTTCCNCCAAGACCCAGCATATGAAGTTCTTTTTTCCATGGAGAAACCATAGATGCCGATTCATTACCGCGTACCCATTTAGGGATCATCACTGCTTCTCCATGCACATTAGATAAACCATCNCGGTTCATTTCAGATAAAATCCAATCAATTGCTTTCTCAAGATTATCAGTACCACTGAATCGTGGTCCAAAAGTATCACACATTTCTGCCAAGCGTTCAAAACCGGANGTGTCCTTAAGGGCCGCTTCAATCAATCGATTACCCGCTATTTCATATTTTGAGGCAATAGGCCCCAAAGTNATTGATGAATTNCTTGTTTTCGACTGCNGTGGTGCACAAGCACNAATAGNCGCTGATAAAATTAAAATNATCAGGTTTTTCATTTTTTCCTCATTTCAATCATTAATATTTAATTTATGTGATTTAAAAGTAATAGGTCAAAATTCCGATGATGGTCAGTATGAAATAATTTACCAATACAGCCGCACCAGCATAATCCTTGGAAAATCGTTGACCCGCAAACAAAGCAACAAAATTAAATGCAATTACAATCATACCCATCAAAATTAGATCAAAATTTTGATAGAGCAGCGCCATGGCCACTCCTCCCAGACAAAGAATACCGCCTACCGTTTCCAAAACAGTCACNACNAAAAGCATAGGTGTCACCAATGAGCGCATAAAGTTTTTTGCAAAATGTTCAGTTANAAAGGACATGTTACCTTTCCAGTCTACAATTTTGTCCGTTCCAGANTGGAGCAAACCAATACCGAGAAATAATCCGATTAGTATTTGGACAATTTCAGCGATGGTATAATTACCCATAGTAATTATTTCTTTTTCTTAATGGTGGGGTATTTTATTCCAAGTTGATCTAAATAAGTTTCATACTTATCAGGATCATAATAATAATCGCTCATTTCATCTCGATAATTACGCATAATCTCTTCATTTAACTCAATAGCAGGTTTATCGGTCTGACGAATCATAGGTTGATATTTTGTTTCCTTTGTTTGATTCTTAAAATACTTCTTTGCATCCTTAATTAAAGATTTATCCGTAAAAAGATCTACCAATGTCATAGCTGTCACTTTCGCACCAGAAACAGCACCTTTNTGTGCAATGGGTGTAGCCATAGCAATTCCGTTCAACCAATTGTGTCCAGGAAGACCTGGTATATTCGATGGAAATCGTAGCGTAACAGTTGGTACTGTCCAACTTATGTCCCCTATATCATCTGATCCTCCNCCCCAATTATTNCTACTTGAAACAGGGCCTCGTAACGAATCTAATTCAGTCGGGAGCCCTTTCAGTTCTTTATTTCCAGCTTCTTTTTGAACAGCTTTTGCCAATGCTTGATCATTCTTGTCCCAAANNGGAAGACCNACTTCTTTTATATTTGAATACATAGCCTGAGCAATNGGNTCATTAAAATNCCTAGGCCAAGCAGAACCNAATATTCTGGTAGATATTAATTTTGTTCCNCTCATTTTTGCAGCGCCNTCTGCAATNTCACTTGAATAATCAAAAAGNTCCATGATATGCTCATAATCGAGTTCACGCAAATAATACCAAACAGAAGCATTTCTTGGTACAACGTTAGGCTGATCCCCACCATCAGTNACGACATAATGTACTCGATAAGGCGGCCGCAAGTGTTCTCTACGATAGTTCCAACCAATATTCATTAATTCAACTGCATCAAGCGCACTTNTTCCTCGCCAAGGCGAACCAGCAGAGTGNGCTGTTTTACCTTGAAAAGTATATTCTACTGAAAGCAANCCATTNCCACCANCCTGACCATGCGNTGTGGAAAGATTGCTACTTACATGAGTAAAAATACATGCATCAACATCTTTAAAATAACCATCGCGAACAAAATAGGCCTTAGTAGCAACCAATTCTTCAGCTACACCAGGCCAAATTCTGATCGTTCCTTTTATGTTCTCTTTTTCCATAATATTTTTAACCACTATAGCTGCTACAACAATGACAGCCTGNCCNGAATTATGCCCTTCNCCATGNCCTGGAGCACCTTCNATAATTGGATCATGAAATGCGACACCTGGTTTCTGGGATGATTTTGGAATACCATCAATATCTGATCCCAGTGCAATCACAGGCTTTCCTTTNCCCCATTCTGCCATCCAAGCAGTAGGTATTCCTGAAATCCCTTTTTCTACNCTAAAGCCATTATTTTCAAGAATTTCAGTAAGATATTTNGATGTTTCGANTTCTTGGAAACCCAGNTCTCCAAAACTGAAAATCTTATCGACCATNACTTGGATAAGCTTTGCNTGGTCTTCTACATCATTTACTGCCAAAGTCTTTAGACGATNAAGNTTATCNTCACTGGCAAATAGAGTATGAATTGATAATGTNAAAAGGAATAGTTTAACTAGTGNNCTGAATTGNAGCATATCTNTCCTCCATCTTGATTTATAANAGTAACGCATACNGTTTCTCTAATCACTTTCGAATTTCATATATCATAGACATTATATCATAATGCAAAGTTATTATTACTTTAAAAACAAGAAAGCCCCCGTAAGGANGCTTTCTTTAGGGCGAGAGACGAGGTTCGAACTCGCGACATCCACGTTGGCAACGTGGTGCTCTACCAGCTGAGCTACTCTCGCAATTTTNTTAAAAATTATACCNTTNGTACTGCTATAGCATTACGAATTTAAAGGGATTAGCAAAACCCTTCAAACGGATTTTGGGAAGAATTCCAGTTTTCTCTCAGAACGGTATAAAACTACCAATGACATAAACAAATAAACTATATCTCTTAAGATGGTCTGTAACCCAATATTGTCTCCGCTTTTCTCAGTGACTGAGAAACAACCACATTCAATACTGATCCCTCTAGCCAATGCTTGAGAAATGGCAAATATAAANACAACCATCATGACAACACTCATGATCGCAGCACCATCAACCATGATACCAGCGACCAAACAGATACCAACCAGCAATTCCAACCAGGGCAATACCATCGCCATCAGGTTTTCTAATCCAAAAGGTACGACATGGTAATTCCCAATTGCTTTGGCAAATTCCGCTGGATGAATAATTTTATCCCAACTGGCATATATAAAAAGAATCCCAATAATAAGACGGAAAAAGAATACAATTTGCCATTTAAAATAACCAGTCATATTCCAGTCTCACTTGGGTAACCCGCTTTAGACCATTCTAGCCAGCCACCCTTGAATACATAAATTTTTGTAAATCCTGAATCCTGAAGATTATATGCCAGGTCTTCACTATCCCCACAACCGGGATCTCCACAATAGACCACCAACGCATCGNTCTTNTTCTGCCGNTNTTCTATATTAAAAATCAGTTCCATCAAAAATGCNTTTTTTAATGCGCCCTGAATATGACCTGCNTCATAGTANCCCTCATCTCGGGCATCCACAAAAAGAATGTCTTGNTCNAAAAGNTTTTTTGCCTGCTCTAGTGAAATTGCCACCAAAACTGATTCACCAGTTTCCACATCTTTATCAATCGATTCCNCAGTGGCTAATTCTACAGCAATCCACGGGATTTTATCCGCTCTTACAAGGTTTGACCCNAATCCAATAATACAAGATAANAATACAAGAAACGCAACCTGGCCAATTGGGGTGCGAAAATTCATTAGTTCAAATTTATAGTGCCTTCTTTATCCAATGNATTACAAGTCTTTAGTGTTTGATCTACAACAGCNAATAAATTTTTTTCACTGGCTACACCACCATTCAATGGAATTAGCGTATAAAAAGAACGATTTGGAACATTGGCAAGACTTGAATTTGATTCAACTAATCCCTGTTTGTATTGNTGTACCATTTTCAGAACATTTGGATTATTTTGATAAATTTTTTCTAATGGTTTATCCGGATCTCTTTTTTGAAGNTTATTCAANCCTTTTTCAAAAAAGGATGCNGTCATCANAGGAGCNGTAATATCTTTTATTTCTTTACNTTTGTCTGATATGTTTACATCGAATCTGGCAATATATTTACCCTGAATGCCAAAACAGTAAGNCATTGGNTCTCCAGTATTTTTNACCGTTTCAGGACGAGTTCTGGTCGTNTCTCGGCTAGAAAAAATATAGTCTACACCTNCAAAANCATTCGTCGCATCGATATTNTGGATCCGGGTTGNATTCAACAGCATCACCAGNACATCAACCTGTGGGCGCAATTCAGCAATTTTTTCCTTTGCTGTTTGAATATAATCTTTAACCGTTATTGCATTAACAGAACTTGGGAGTTTCGTCGTAAGTCCAAAAATACCAATATTCAATTCACCACGTTTGATAATTCTATGAGGATTAAAAGCCAATTCATCTGTACCGGCTTTTAAAATATTAGATGAAACGTACTGTGTACCATAGCTGGCTTCCATTTCCTTGATAAATTCGAATCCCGCCGCTAGATCCTGATATCCGACATTGTAGATATAATCACCCATTTTAGCAGTAGACTCTAGAATAGTTTTTGCTTTTAGCTTCGAGGAAGCTACTTTTCCATTTATGAGGTAATAATTTTCAAAAAGAGCATCCCCAGCGTCTAATAAAATTGGATCAACACCGCTATCTTTCACCTCACTAATATAAGTTGCTCTTCTAGGCAGACCGCCCAGAGGATTAGCCTTTCATCCACAGGGGTCAAGCTGACCCCTTACATTGGTTGTCACTAAAAAAGTGATTTGCTCTGCTGCTGGTTCTTTTTCCACGCAGGACCAAATCCCAATCAGCAAAATTATCCATAATGTTGTTTTCAAGTTTTTCATATCCAAATTTATTTCTCTTATTTTGCGTTTCCTAAATATCTATCCACCGGATAATTTAGCTGAATAGCCTTTTTCCGTTAAAATACTTAAAACTTTTTCACGAACATTTCCTTGAATTAAAATTTCATNATTTTTAACGGAACCACCTACACCACAACTTTTTTTAAGTTCTCTAGCCAGTTCATTGAAGTTTTGGGTATTGCCAACATATCCACGAATAACAGTTAAAATTTTTCCACCNCGCTTACGTTCCAGATGAATCCTCAGGTTTTGCTTCGATTGCGTTGACATTGTCAAATCCTCAATATGTTCAGACTCAAAATCAGGATTTGTTGAATAAACAATATTTGAAGTTATCTTTTTCAATAATCGCTCAATTAATATAATTTAATAATCACAACTTTTCCATATAGAAAAGCCGCCTCATCAAGCGATGGGCGGCTTTTCTATCGAAATAAATTTGTTATGAATTTATCTCCTGGGACGAGCCTCATTGACAACTATTGCACGTCCTGCCAATTCTTTCCCAGATAGTCCTTCAATGGCAGCTTTTGCTTCATCATCAGATGACATCTCGATAAACCCAAAACCTTTTGACCTGCCACTATAGCGGTCAGAAACAATCTTGGCTGAAGTTACTTCACCATATTCTCCAAAAGCGTTTTTTAAATCTTCTTCAGAAAGATCATAGCTCAGGTTTCCAACGTATACATTCATATCTTACTTTTCCTTTAAGTTACTTATCGAATTCTAGGATTCAATAAATGATCATCATTAAATCCTATAATAATTTAAATCGAGTCATTCCCAGTAAATCCTTCCGGGAATTTATTCATCATTTAGTTCAAGGTCAATCTTATGATTAATAATAGAAAAATGATTAAAAATTTGATTTGTGGAGCCGGACGGGATCGAACCGACGACCTCTTGACTGCCAGTCAAGCGCTCTCCCAACTGAGCTACGGCCCCTTTGTCGTCAACAGATGTAGAAAGTTAAACTTATTAGTGGCATCAAAAGTAGTAATTTAGTAGCGAAAAAGACCCATAATGGAAGGAAAATCATGGCTCCTCTGTATAAAAACAATTGTCTATTTATAAAATAAAAGGAATATCGTGATAGTTAAAATTATTAGTACGCTTTGGGTATTTCTTATCCTGTTGTTTGGAGGATGTACCAATAATGATGAGCCTGTATTCGATGAATGGGTCGATGGTTTCTACCAGCCCCGCACTGTGACCAATTACCAAATAAATGGAAAGCGCGATGGTGCAACAACACACGTTTTCATCATTTTTCAGTTTGAAAACAATGAGCGAGCCCAATTGGAACTTGAAGTCACCTACAACCCCACACCCATACTCAGTTCCGGCCATTGGCAAATAGACGGAAAGAAATCGAGTTCAGGTGATGTTCGAGCAATATCGCTAAAATTTTTAGGTGGTCAAGGTGAGGGGCCAAGTCTTGGTGGAAGCTTTCAACTTGAAGAGAGCTCCCAACCTCGTTTTCGCGTAGTTATACCACTAAGACCAATTAATAAACCAAAATGGTAAAAAAGCCCCTCAATAAAGAAGGGCTTTATTCACTTATTATTTTTGTTCTTGCAATAGCTACTTTTTGCTATAAAAATAGAACAGTCCCGCAAATACAACCCATACACCTGATTCTACTAATTGGGCTGTTGATGAGGGTAACGCACCGGTAGTCACGTGGTAGATATTCATGATTACGGGAATTAAGGCAATTATAACATAGGCGATCCCGGCCTTGGACAAATCATCCCCCAGCCAGGCAGGCAGCATCCAGGTCACAATAAGCAAAGATACATAGGCCACAACCATAAACTGTGTAAACAGTTTGATCTCATTAGTGAGAGTCATGCCATAACTTTCCATCATAGCTGCCGGTGCAACCAACATCATTGTCGTCATCAATGCGCCAAAGCCAAAATAAATACGAAATACAAGTTTAAGATTCATAAATACTCCTTTTTACTAATCATTATATCAAAATCTACATCAATTGCAGTACAAACAAAGAAGCCCCCGTGAGGAGGCTTCTAATGCTTTACCAAATATAGATACAATTCTAAATCGGTATTACTATACCAAATTAAATTAGTATCTAGGGCGGCGGGGTCTATCTTCCCTTGGACGAGCTTCGTTTACTTTTAATTCGCGACCTTCTAATTCTTTGCCATTCAATGCTTGAATAGCTTTTTCTCCTTCTGCCTGGTCAGCCATCTCCACGAAGCCAAATCCTTTTGAACGCCCAGTAGCACGGTCAGAGATAATGCGGGCACTATCAACTGCACCATGTTCAGCAAATGCAGATTCTAAATCACTTTCAGATAATTGAAAGGAAATATTTCCTACATATATATTCATTTTTTATCCTTTTCAGGGTTTAAATACCTGATTTTATTTAACAATATCAATGCAATAATTTGCAACTACTTTGATGATTTACCTTCAAACGATGGAATACAAAAAAACCAACTAATAAAGAGTATATATATCCTTGGTAGCGCGGCGAGTATACAATTTAATTGATATAACAACCTAAAAATATTATTACATCAAAAAAAACCCCAAGAGGAGGCTATTTAAGCCAGAGGAATTTCATTTACTATTTACACTCACCTTTAGTCCATTCTGTAACGCCTGACCTTTCAGCTACACAATCATTGCCGTAGGTCTTATTGTCACAGCCACAAACTGGGTCATAATTTTCGGGACAAGGTGTATTTGTGATCTTCGATTGATCAATACAGTCTTTTTTGTCATTATCTTCACAACAGAATACAAACAAAATAGGTAGTATTAGAATCCTAGTTTTATTCACTGATTTAAAGTTCTCTTAATTTTTTGTAATAATATTGCCATCATTTCAAAGTTCAAGCGTCCAGTATTCACATTGCGAGGACTGGGATGATAGCAACNCCAAAGAATTATTCCATTTGGCAATATGTATTTCTNATCATGACCNAAAGGGAAATCCTTCATTTTTAGGTTAAATTGCTGCCGAAAGTATTTCAAACAGCCATCAAAACCAATTTTTCCTAAGGCAAGGATCACCTTCACATTTTTCAGTAANTTCATTTCTGCACTGAAAAAAGGCGCACAATTACGTAGTTCTTCCGCAGTAGGTTTATCCTGNGGAGGNACACATTTTAATATCGGTGTCATAAATGCATTATTTAGCACAAGACCATCATTTAGCGTATCAGAATTCGGTTGATTTGTGATACCTTCACTGTAGAGNCAATTGACTAAAAAATCAGCTGATTTATCTCCGGTAAAGACACGNGCAGTTCGATTNCCGCCATGTGCGGCCGGCGCAAGACCTACCAATAATAATTCTGCATTCGTATCGCCATATCCCGGTATGGGACGACCCCAGTAGGTCCATTGCGTAAACTGTTTTCGTTTTTCATTGGCCACTTTGTTACGGAAATCAACAATTCTTGGACACGAATCACATTTTACGACTTCCCTATATAAATTCGATAATGGTCCAGATTGGATTAAAGGATGTTTTTCGGGTGTAGGATGAAAATCGGGCAATTGATATCTTGAAAAAGTTCAAGGAAATTATAACACAAGACCACAATCTCAAATGAGAGTTCATAATAAATTAATGTTGATTACAACTTGCCCCTTATGTTCATTGCCTTTAGAACGATCTGAATCCTAAATTCGCTCCCCATCTTTGGAAGAGCAAACCATTATTCANATAAGGATATAATTTTATGGCAATGATGACAACACTTCGCAATCGTATGCATGTAGTNTTATGGTCACTACTGGTATTATTCTTANTGAGTATGACTGTGGGTGGATTNGTTGGAGGTGCTAATATTATCGATCANCTTTTAGGTCGAGTCAACCCTGCTGAAGCAATTGGATCTGTTAATGGAGACCTTATCACTCCTGATCAATTTAACCAGGCATATAATATACGCATGGAGACTCTCCGCAATGCTGGTACAGAAATTTCAGATCAACATATTGATGGAACCCGTGAGGAAGTTTGGAATGCATTTGTTGAGGAACGCCTCACTGAACAGGCTATCNATGACCTTGNTATTATTGTTACAGATGATGAAATTCTATATCATCTTGAAAACAATCCACCTCTTGATATCCAAAGAATTTTCCTTGTTAATAATGAGTTTGATGAAGAAAGATACCGCCAAGCATTAAATACGCCAGGCATGCTGGACTGGGCACCCATTGAAGCATGGATGCGTGATTTCTATATACCCCGGTTTAAACTTCAACAATATATCAATATGTCTGCGATTGTTTCCGAGGAAGAAATACGGCAGGAATTCATAAAGCGCAATACAGATTATACAATATCCGCGCTGCACATAACTACCTCAGCCGTTGAGGATCAAGTAAATGTACCAACTGAAGAAGAATTAAAAGCCNATTANAAATCCAGAATGGATGACTTTGAACANNATGAACAACGGCATTTATCTTATGTNAGNTGGGCAAAAACACCTATTTCANAAGATACTCTACGCATTTATAACGAAGCTAAANCCATTATCGACCAAGNAAAAANCGGTAAAGATTTTNCTACACTAGCAAATNTCAACACACAAGATCCTGGNAACCAAATCTCNCCTGATTCCGGCCGGGGTGGAGATTTGGGTTGGTTTGGAAAAGGTCAAATGGTTGGTCCATTTGAAGAAGCTGCTTTCGGTGCCAAACAAGGCGATATTGTGGGCCCTGTTCTTAGTCAATTTGGATACCATATTATTAAAGTGGATAGTATCCGATCTCAAGAGTCTGGAGAAAAACAAGTCAAAGCACGACACATTCTGCTTAACATAGACCTTGGTCCCAGCACAGGCTCAGATTTACGGCGAAGAGCAACCCTATTTACTTACGATGCACAGGATTACGGTTTTCCTGCAGCTTTAGATAGTCATAACGTCCACGCTTCACGGGCCAATTCAATTGGTGAAAAAGATATGTTTCTTGCAGGTTTGGGCGTTTTTCGCTCCGCTGTACGCTGGGCTTATAATGCTGAAATTGAGAGTATTTCGGACCCAATGGAAAGTGACGATTATTATGCCGTTTTTATACTGGATTCAATTACACCGGCAGGCATCGCTTCCTTTGAGAATGTTCGCACTCAAGTTTATGCTGCGATCAGTAGAGATAAAGAAAATGAAGAAGCTGAAAAGCTTGCTTTTGCATTAAAAGATCAGNTAGATGNGGGCGCAACTTTTGAATCACTTAAAAAAGATAATGATAAACTGGAACTTGTTCCTTCAGACACCAAAAAGTTGAATAACTCCTTTATTTCCCTAGGTAAATCCAATCATCTTGTTGGCGCCCTATTAAATGCCAAAGCTGGTGATTTAATCGGGCCGGTAAAAACCTACCGCGGTTATGGATTGATTAAAGTCAATGTAGTCGCCAACTTCGATTCCACTATCTGGAATATACAGCAAGATCTTGTGCAACAGGACCTGATACGCCAGAAACAGAACCGGCTTTACCGTGATTGGATGGCTGATTTAAAAAAAGAAGCAAAAATTGTAGACAACCGAAAATATTATTTTTAAATATTTGGTTCAATCCGTGTGCGGATGATCCATGATGATGGATAGCCTTTATTGATNAGTTCTAAGCGCAATTTTTCTGCCAGGCGCCGNTCGATAAAATTACCTATCCGAACTTTATAATTAGGTGCATCGAATACAATATAGATGTCTTTACCATATTCTATTGCTAGTTCATATCGTAAACGGTCAGCATTTTCCTGGGAGCTTGTTGCTAGTACCTGGACACGAAATCCCTCTATTATGATCTGGGATGAATCTGAATTACCCACCAGTTTCAGTTNCTTTGTATCCAAGCTAAATGGCGAAACAACTTTTGGCCATCGCGGTTCAGGATCCTTCAATTTATCGGGATCAAAATTGACNTTTTTCTGATCCTGAGAAAAACCCAAGCTTAAAACCATTAGTAGGCAAATATAATTCATAGGGTACGTACCTCTTCTGCNGATACCCAACCTTTTTTACCATCCAATAGAATTATCTCAAACCAGCCTGGCTGGGATGTGGTTATTTCCACTTTTGTACCTTCATGAATACGAAATACCACATTTTCTCCCCTTGCAATTGGCGATGATCTTACATCGATAGCTGAAGCAATGATGATACCTTCGTGTTTATCAGAAACATCCCAATATTTATCTAGCATAATCCATCCCGCAGCAACAACAGAAACCAATAAAATACTGTTCAATATACCACCNAATTTNTCAGAGATNNNTCCGTTCAGGCGTAANACATAGAGTCCGCCTAACCCNATAAATAATAATCCTCCTAGTGTAATCAAATCCAAGATTGTTAGTTTTTCTAAAATGGCACGGTAAAAAGATAAGAAAAATATATCATCTGGACCCTGAATACGATCACGAACTTGGGAACGAACATAACTCAAATTATAATTGATATCCCCATCTCTAGGAGAAAGTGCATGGCCTTTTTCATAGGCCCATACGGCATGCCCCACCTCCCCCATCCGAAAATAGGCATTCCCAAGATTAAGATATAAGTCCTCGTGCTCCACTTTCCCAGAAAGCTTTTCATAATAATTTGCTGCCTGGTAATATTCTTCCATATCATAATATCGATTCGCCAAATGAAATAGTGAATCTGGCGACTGACCAAANANTAAAGATNATAGAATTANTAAGATAAATGAGTATCTCATACTAATTCCCGATCGATCTTTTTCAATAGTTCTCNAGCTTGTTTCTGAAGAGTATCTTCCGATTTATCCGCATCAGGACCAAACCGGCCAGCATCACATATTTTTGCAATAGATACCGTTTCAGCGATGATATCTGGCGATATTTTCTCGCTCAATTCCATTTCGATGAATAAAGGATCAAGATTATCTGAAGATAAAAACAANTTCGATTGAAAATATCTGTACATTACCACTGCAGTATGTGCGAAAGGATCATCAGAATTATTCGATAAATCTTTAAGGGCCAATTTCAAGGCACCTCTTGATTTACGAACATCGGTTCTTGAAATTCGGCTATCTTTCATTTTTCCAAATATACCAGGNAATATAAACAAAGCAGCAGCGATAAAATAAGTGGACCATACCCAAACCGGTATAGACTGCTTTCCTTTTGGAAGCCATTTTGGATTTTGAGTCCTTATATAACGAATATCCTCCCCGATTAAATCCACATCCTCTCGGTTAAATTTTGTTGACGCAATCACATCTTTATCACCGGGATTTACAATAACCTGTACGTGCTTGGATTGAGCGGTAACAAAGGATTCGGATCCAGTATCAAAATAGGTCAAAGTGACTGGATTCAGNCGAAAATTTCCTGCGNACCTTGGTATTAANATATACTCAAAATTCTGCTCTCCAGTCAAATCATCTCTGAATTCATCCTTTTGAAAGTATGAAGTTGGAGGGAATACTTCCATATTCTGCGGAAATAAAATTTCGNTTAAATTGAACTGGTTGAGGTTACCNGTTCCCTTNAGAAGNACATGAAACGTAATTGCTTCATTTACCTTAACATTTGATGTATCTACCCATGATTCAATTCCAAAGTTTCCCACNGCACCAGTAAAATCAGCCGGTGGCGTTTTGGGGTAGGGCATAACCTCAATGTCTAAAGAATCGGATTGGACAAATTGACGCTGCGTTTCACGGAACATGGAATTAAAGAATGGGTCATCGAATACACCTCCAGACCGCTTTCGACGGGGTTTTTCAACATTACAGATTACTGTCATAGGGTTAACAGTCAGTTTACCGATCTGTGTTGGAAACATGGCTGCTTTATACAATGTTGCTACTTTATACTCTACACCCTGAATCTGGATATCCCTGAATCGAGGTGTATGAGCTACNCCGACACGTAAATCTTCATTCCAGAAACCNACACTTTTTGGATATTCAATATCTTCAATAGATAGGTTCAGGCNCGTAAATAAACGGTAAGTCACNGTTACCTGTTCTCCCGGATAAGCCTGTTCTTTATCTGATTTTGCTTCAATAAATAAATTGGCCATNTGGGCACGGCCCGNACCCTTTTCCACCAAAATTCCGATCGGATTAGTCCGAAAAACCTGTTTTNCGATGGTTACATTGANTGAAGGNATATTCAATTTCCCNTCTTTTTTGGCCANCAAGGTCCAACTTAANCTGCGNGAACTGGTCATTGCNCCATTAACCCACTGNATATTGGTTTGNTGGGCCGGACCACTGATNATTTTAAATTCATTTAATATNGGAGATATATCCACGTTTGGTGTTCCATCNGCATTGACAGCNACAATTTTAAAACCNAGTGTTTCATTTTTNGAAATNNGGTTCACATCNANAGATGCTGTCACTTGAATCTGGCNAAANATAAAACCAGCCTGTAAGATGNACGAAAAAANCCAATATGAAATTCTANGNATCATTACCAATCTTTTNCCAGTTTACGNGATTTAGAGCGNGNAATTTNCCGNTTTTGCATGATTTTTTCATCTTGTTTTAATGCNTCNANAATACTCTCGGCCTGTTTTAAATCCTGCGATTTTTCTTCTTCAGATACTTCCTGTTNCTGGGGTTGCTGTTGCTGCTCNTNATTTTCCTNTTGTTCCTCTTTNTCTTCCTGCTCTTGATTNTNGTCTTCNTGNTNTTTGTTTTTCTGATCTTGTTCGTTCTCTTGTTCNTNNTCNTNTTCNTNNTCCTGNTCNTNNTCNTGTTCNTNNTCTTGNTCNTTATTATTCTGGTNCTGTTCCTGNTGATCTTCTGGTGGNTNTTGCTGATATTTCAAAAATTCATAATTGTATTTTGCCTCTTTATCAGTGGGATCCAATTCCAATGCTTTGCGATAAAAAGCTAGNGCTTCNTTCGTTTTTTGATTTTGATAAAATGTATTTCCCAGATTATACATTGCTTTAGATTTCAGTTGTTCNTTATCTGCCTTTAAAGATTGCTCAAATGAGTACTTGGCTGTTTCCAGATCACCTTGCTGAAATGCGGATGAACCGCGCCCAAAATATGCTTGTGCTTGATTACCTCTCTTACTCAAAACAGATTCGTAATATTCTTGTGCCGCCTCATATTCCTGGCTCTGATAATGGTTCAGGCCCTTATCCTGCGCCATCA
The DNA here is from genome assembly GCA_002716525.1 of Fidelibacterota bacterium. Taxonomy (GTDB): domain Bacteria; phylum Fidelibacterota; class Marinisomatia; order Marinisomatales; family TCS55; genus TCS55. The sequence goes on from PBBH01000015.1 coordinate 17,839, forward strand.
ACATGGACAAAAAGATAACAATTATAATCATGCATCTATTGTACAAAACGACCCCGCCATTCTTCTTGTTTTTTATTCCGCGTTGGCATCAACATCCCTACCATCATTAGACCAACAGAAAGAATTCCAAATGATTGATACTGGTCTTCATATTCCGAATATACGGTTGATTTCAAGGTGCGTTTTTCCATGGAATCAATGGCATTCATAATTGCACGAAAATTAGCAGGTTTATTATCGAATCTTACATAACTACCATTGCCAGCATCGGCAATATCTCGAAGTATAGATTCATTTAGAATAGATGTAACAAGTTTTCCATCCCCATCCCTCTTGTAATCCCGTATGCCTTGCGCATCATTCACTGGGATCAAAGAACCAGACTCCGTACCTACACCAACAGTATGTACAATCATACTACGCTTCGATGCTTCCTTAGCAAGATCAATAGCCTGACCTTCATGATCTTCACCATCAGTAACCAAGACCAATACTTTATATTTTGATTCGTCTTCTGTATAGGCAGACAGTCCAGTTTGCAAAGCCGCGCTTAGTGCGGTTCCTTGGGTAGGAATCATACTTGTATCAATTTTATCCAAAAATAAGCGAGCTGCTTCATAATCACTAGTTAACGGTAAATAAAGATGGCTCGAACCAGCAAAAACGATTAGCGCTATTCGATCACCTTTGAGTTGGCGAATTATTTGAGATATTTCAAATTTAGATTTTTCTAGGCGATTAGGCTTCACATCTTCAGCATTCATACTTGTGGAAACATCGATGGCAAAAACCAGATCAACGCCTTTACGTTCGAGCGGCGCTAACCGGACACCAATTTTTGGCCCAGATGCCGCAAATATTAAAACAATTGTTGAAAGAAACAAAAATCGCTGTTTCAATTTTATACGGTTGGTATCCATTTTACTTAATAAACGTGCACGGAGATATGAATCAGTTGTTCCAAGAATCTTTTGTTTTCGTCCTTGATATATCCAGTATATCCAAAGTAGAATCAATGGAAAATAAATGTATAGTATATATGGAAACCTAAAATCAATCATATACGCCGCCTATATAATGTACGATCAATTGTCTGGCCTCCAAGACCAAGGATCAATGCTGGAATAAGAAACCAGCCAAATAATTCTTTATAGCGGGTATATTCTTTTATTTCAATTTCAGTTCGTTCTAATTCATCAATGGTGGCATATACTTGTTCAAGTCCAGAAATATTCGTCGCTCTGAAATATTTTCCGTCGGTCCGTTTGGCAATTGACTTTAAGGTTTCTTCATCAATCTCATTACGAATATAACCCCGGCCGGGAATAAAAGAGACATCCTGATTCGTACCAGCACCAATGGTATAAATTTTAATGCCAAAGTTAGATGCTAAATCTGCAGAAGTGAGCGGGTCCAATTCGCCGGCATTATTACTACCATCAGACAATAAAATCATCACTTTACTCATCGCATCACTATGGCGCAGCCGATTTGTTGCATTGGCAATAGCCATGCCAATAGCTGTTCCATCATAGGACTGCTCGGCTACTTTTACTTCATCCATCAAAGATATCAGCACTTCCTTATCAACAGTAAGCGGACACTGAATGAAGGATTCACCTGCGAAAACTAGTACTCCGATACGGTCATTATTCCGAGCATCAATAAAATTTTTTGCAGTTTTTTTAACTGCCTCCAGCCTGTTAGGGGGAAAATCAGTGGCCAACATTGAAGAACTAATATCAATCACTAAAACAATATCCACTACATCCATATTCGTTATTTGAAGCGAGTCTCGGAGGCGTGGACGAGATAAACCCAAAATAACAAGGACAATAGTTAAATATTGAAGCAATGTCAATATTCGTATGCGATTACGACCCTGTCTCTTCATTCTTTCTGAAATTAATTCGGATGCAGAGATACGCACCGTACCTTCATTTTTTTTAGCAGTTTTACGCATCCAGAGGTAAATCATGGGAACAATAATTAATCCCGTCAGATACAGTGGACTTCCAAATATAATCATGTATGTTTTATAGCCAATTTCCTTTTGGCTTTAACTACGATAATCGTTCAATTTTGTTTCAAGGTTCGTATATCAATTATACAAAAAAGGGATCATGCAGACCCCTTTGTATAAAAAATAAATATTTAATATGTACTAACTAGTCTCTTTGTCCTCAGCATTTTCCTCAGATTCCATTGCATCCTGAGCTTCCTTTAATTCATCTTTCGCTCCATTAACTGCACCCTTGAATTCTTTAATTCCTTGTCCTAATCCACGGGCCAATTCTGGTAGTTTTTTTGCGCCAAATAGCAATAAAATAACCAAGGCAATAACCACCATTTCCCATCCTCCGGGCATAGCGGCAAATACTAATTCTTTTCCCGACATAATTTTTCCTCCGAAATAATCGTGTTTTTCAAACCCAAATTTAGAATGCTTACCGGAAATACCTCAGAAAATAATAGGCAGATGCAAAGCCAACAATGCTAGTAAAATTAAATGTTAGGGTTAATCCGAACTGAATAGATAACATAATGAGATCAAGTGTAATTACTCCAGTTTCGCTCCCCACTAAACCTCCCAAGTTAAAATCAATACTTTTTAGAAAAAATTCCTTTACCACGCTATCAGGTAAAAGAAATCCCAATAATTCTCCAACTAGCGTACCAAAAAGAGTGCCGAAAAACAAGATCAGAATAATGACACTGATAGATCGTTTATTCATGATATTTCTTTTGGCTTGCATTAATCTGTTTTTCCTCTTCTAAACGATCATGATTCAACATCCATTGGATAATTGACCAAAAAATGTAAATCGTCATTAAAGGAAAAAGAATTAAACCTCTGTAAAAAATTAATGTAACTAATACTATTAATAAACCTACCAGTCTCAAATTATTTGAACGGCCTTTTTTGAAACTAAGTAACGGAAATTTTGAAAATCGAACAGGACTAACCATTAAAAAGCTTAAACTGACCACAAGAACCAAAGCAAGTCGAGGATCGCCCATATCACCGTACATTTGATAATTAAACAACATATAACTTATAAATGAAATGGCGGCCAGAGGTGTGGTAAGACCCGTAAAATATGGTTTTGGACTATCATCCACATCAATATTGAACTTTGCCAGACGGATTGTTCCAAAAAGCAGGGGCATAAAACTGATGACAGCGCCAAGTAAACTTGGCAAGCCTTTCACATAAATACTATATATCAAAACAGATGGTACTGCACAAAACGAAATCGTATCAGCTAGAGAGTCAAATTCAGTGCCAAATCGCGATGAAAGCCCCAAAAGACGTGCCAGTTTTCCATCAACAGCATCGAATAAACCCGCAACCAACATGACCCAACCTGCTTTAATTGGTTCGCCTTCCATAATAAGTGTGATGGCCAAAAAACCCAAAAACATATTAAATACGGTCGCTACGTTAGGAATGAACGAACGTTTTAATCGTTTTGGCTTATGAATTTTTTTATTTATCATATTATCTTAGCAATAACGGTTTCGCTGCCAGTCACTTTTTGTCCAACCACTACATGTACATCCACATGTGCAGGCATAATCAAATCGGTTCGACTGCCGAAGCGTATAAACCCAAGACGGCCCCCTTTATGCATTTTTGATCCGACATTAGCATAACATAGTATTCTTCTAGCAATCAAACCAGCAATTTGCTTGATTTTATATTTTCCTGATTTATTTTCGAGTACAGTTACCACCTGTTCATTCTCATCAGATGCCTTATGATCAAAAGCGGCTAAAAATTCTCCTGGTTTACGTTCTACAGATGCTACAGTGCCATCGATGGGCACTCGATTTACATGTACACTAAAAACATTCAGGAATATAGATACTAGTTTTGNTGACTCACCCACTTCNGGNTCATTTATTTCNCTTACTTTCACAACTTTCCCATCAGCNGGAGAAATAATCAGTTTTTCATCCATTGGAATGTTTCGCTTGGGATCCCTAAAAAAATTGAGTGAAAACAGNAATAATATTCCTAGTATACCNTAAATAATTGTAAANGTTATACTATNCACAGCATGGGCATAGATNCCAATGGGAAATGCCAATAAGAAAAGCGGNATTANAATGATCCGTCCTTCTTTTGCAATCATATTTACAATTTCCCCAATGTTAAAGATTTATTTAAATAACGACCATTCCGCCAAACTCGCATTTTTACTTTATCTCCGGGACGTAAATCTTTGATTTTAATAATTTGNATGATCTCTTCTGAACTACGAACATTNTCCCTTTCAACAGCGACAATTACATCCCTAAGCGCCAGATTTGCTTTTGTGGCTGGGCTGTTTTTTAATATCTGGGTAATAATCACACCCTCATTAAAGGGTATACCCAAATATCGAGATGTTTTACGGTCAAGNGGCTGTACGGTAAGTCCGGTATAATATTCGCGTTCAATTCTACCTTTTGATTTTAGTTCTTCTGCAATCCGGCGAGCTCGATTTATTGGGATTGCAAATCCAATCCCAATTGAGCCTTGACTACCAGAAGAACCTGTATATATGAATGTATTGATCCCGATAACTTCACCTTCAGAATTCACTAAAGGTCCGCCGCTATTTCCTGGATTAATGGCTGCATCCGTTTGAATCATATCTTGAAATACTTTNCCCGACTGAACACCAAAATCCAAGTCTTTTCCGCTCACAATACCTACCGTGGCCGTGGGCTGCTGATTTACATCAAAAAGTCCAAAGGGATTACCTAATGCAACNGCCCATTCGCCAATAATTAATTTTTCTGAATCCCCCATTTTAACATAAGGAAAATCAGACCCATCTAGCTTTAATAGTGCTAAATCGGTAATATTATCTACACCCACTACATCGGCATTATATTCCTCTCCACCAGGTAGNGTNACAATNATCTTAGAAGCATATTCGATCACGTGATCATTTGTTAACACATAACCGTCAGGACTAATCACAACNCCNGAACCGGACCCTTTTACTTCACGCTGGCGAAACTCCGGNGGNAAAAAATACTCAAACCAAGGGTCNCGCTGAAANGGNCTTGAATAGCGACGNACCTGGGTAACATTAATACTGGCAACTGCAGGNCTTGCNTTTTTAATAGCCTGGGTNATGNCATTTTGNCGAGATTGGTNAATANTAGATTGACTGAAACCANANGCACCCAAAAAGANCAAGGCCAANAAGGATAAAATTATTTTTTTAATCATAGTCAACTTGNGTTAGCACNAACCCCCGCGGNGGTGCTTTGTAAATCTGCACATTTTCAACAGGATGATCGATTAAATTTTTATATNGTTCCAATTTATATTTTCCACGAGATACTTCCACCATTGTTCCCACCAAATAACGTACCATATGGTGTAAAAATCGATTNGCCGAAACATGATAATTTACCACCNCACCATCCTCATTCCAGAAAGAATCACGGATGATACAATGGCGGTGATCCAAGTCTTCATTATTCTTGCTGAAAGATGTGAAATCATGATTACCAATAATACTTTGCGCTGCTTCATTTAAAATATTGNAATCCATTGGTCCTGTATNCCACGTATAATTTCGNTCGAGTAAAAAATNATCCATGCGGCAGCGATAAAGATAATGNCGTTGCNTTGCAGAAAAACGGGCATGAAANTCGNCTGGANCCACAANGCATTCCATTATCCGTATATCCCGAGGTAGATTCCCATTAATGGCCTNTTTCAANTCACAAGANTCCAAATCCGTCTGAAAATCAAAATGTGCAATTTGCCCNGTGCTATGTACACCTGTGTCTGTNCGTCCCGCNCCATGAATGCGGATGATTTNTCCCNCATTAAGTATTTTNAGNGCTGNTTCAATCTCTCCCTGAATTGTTCGNNCTTTTTTTTGTAACTGCCANCCACTGAANCCAGTNCCATCATATTGAATTTTAATCTTAAATCNTGGCAANGGTATGGATNNCCCAGTAGANAGAGGAAATNANAATAATTTGTATCAGATGGACAGCNTTGNAAATANTAGGATAGGTAACACCTCNAGGAAACTGTTTTCCATAACCACGAAGCTTCATTGCCATGGCTATATCATCAGCTCTTNGTAACTGATNGATCAGCAATCCCGGCATTTCCTTAGCAGCTATTTTAACCTGTCCCAAATAAGATAAATCTNCTTCNAATCCAAGTGATTTACGGGTATTCCGCAACAATTGCCAATTGGATTGAAAGGTNGGATAAAACCGCAATGTCATGCCAAGAAATAAAAAGAAATCTTCTACCCATTNCCAAGGTTTGTTCAGTCTCACCCAAANACTCCGAGCAATAATAACAATATCCTGGNTTTGTNTGGATTCAAAAAAGANCATCATCGCACCCACCATNAAAAACAATTTNAAACATCCAAAAATTGCCTCGTTCAGAATAATANCCAACGTATTATCGGTTAANAAAAGTGAAAAAATAAAATAAAGGATTATCATGATTGGNAAATAATAAANAATTGGTTTCAGACNNTGTAGTACTTGNATNAAATATTTTTTATTTAGCCAAANNATNACNAAAAAAATCAANAAATAGATTCCCAATCCAAAATAAGTAGTAGAAAGAAGTAATGAGAATGAATAACNCAAAAAAAACCATAGATTTACTAATGGATGTTTTATCATCTTAAAACTGAAGCGTTAGGGTGTATCCCAAACTACCCGTTTCCGATTGACACCAAGTTTCTACAGAAAGTGTTTTGTTCTGTGAAATACGTTTTAGGTAAAGCGCATCAATCGCTGATACCATATGATTAAGTATAGTCGCTCCTATTCCAAACGTTGCTGCCAATTTCATTTGGTCACTTAATATTCGTTGACGTTCAAATTCGTTACGGTTATCATTCCCATCCCAATCCCAACTCCAGCGTTTATCTTCTGGGTATAAATCACTCACTTCTCTATTACGCAAATGTTCATCATTATAATCTCTCACTGNGTCATAATTGCCAATATCCACCCAATATTTATGNTCTTTACCTGAGGAAGAAACGGCAGCATGCTCNGATGCAAAAGCAATATAATTCTTTTTTAATATATTTGAGTAGGTAGTCGTTCCCAATATTGTGAGCAGCAAGCCTGATTCCATATAGGAATAAAATCGTCCTCGATTCTGATAATTAAGTGATTTTTGTCCCCATCCTGGAAGAAGTGCCGATTGAATTACCGGGTCTAACTCCCATTTTTCTTTTTCCTGACTTAAAGCCAGTCCTGAAAAAAGGATTAGNATTAGGAAGAGGNGTTTAGTCTTTTGATGAGCCATACGATTTGNACTAAAGTTATAATCAAGCATATTTGCGCGAAAACACTTCCATACAGCGCAAAAAATGTCATACTAGANCTTAAAGGCACCTTTCCTTTAAAAACGGCTTGTTNNCCGAAAGGAATTCTTTTTTCAACTTTTCCTGATGGATAAATAATACCTGAAATACCTGTATTGGCACTACGAACAATTCCTGTTCGTAATTCCACCGCACGAAGACGTGCCAGTTCAAAATGCTGTCTGACACCTGAGGAATTTCNNAACCAAGCGTCATTGGCTTCGATNGTTAAAAAGCGAGCACCATTTTGGACAAATCCTCGAGCAACTTCTGGATGGCTAGATTCATAACATATCAAATTACTGAATAAAATCGAATCCATCTTAAATACCGTAAATTCTGAACCAGCAGTGAAATTGGCCTGCCCAAAATTTAACTTTTTCAGTAGGGTAAATTTATCTGACATAGGGATGTATTCAGCAAACGGAACAAGGAATATTTTATGGTAGATTTTATTGCCTTCCAAACCAATATAAATGGANCCATTATATACTCGACGCCCTGNTGNGTCCCTATGAAAATCAACAGTTCCCATTACAATAGGTATACCAGATTCCATCACNAGCCATTCATAGTCTCTACGCTTGGGTGATACNCGCATATAGGCTGGCAAAGCAGCCTCCGGCCACAAGATCAAATCCGGATTCATTGACATGGCTTCTGTATGAAGAGAGTCCATAATTTCGTATAACCTTGGTCGAAAAGAAGCTTCCCATTTTNCATTNGGGTTTATATTGGGTTGAAGCACTGCTAATTCCCGATAGGGCTTTTTTTCATCAAATTCAAATTCAGGCATACGAATGCTGCCGTAGATCCATGGAAGAGANAATGAAANAANAGAATATATCGNTAGATTTCGTTTATTTGTTTCCGCATNTATGGAAATGTACGTAACAACATTGACTAGAAGAATCCAGAACCCGATTCCTTCTGTNCCAGTGATTTCTATCATTTGAATTACCGGCAAAAAAACCGTCTGTGTTGTTGCTAAGTTNGCCCAAGGGAATCCCAGCGGNCCGAAGCTGCGTANCCATTCCATTGTTNCCCATAAAAAGGGTATTATACTTAGGCTATTGCCGATGTTTTTTTCAATCATTGCAACGATCCAGCCCAATACAGCCCACATAATACTTANGTATAGAATAGCTCCAACAAGNGATAACAATACAGCAACNCCGCTAGCTCCAGAATTCAAACCAATCCAATACAGTGAAATCAAATTAGCTATAACTGAAGCAAAAAATGACCATCGGGCCGATTCTTTGGGCATCTGGGTTCGCCAAATATGAATCAAAGGCAAAAAACCAAACCAAGCTGTAAACCCGGGGATNGGNGGATAGGCACATCCAATTAAGACGCCTGCTATCAAAGCCAATTGAAATGGTGATCGATCAAANATTTTTTTCATCATTTTATTCTATCCAAATAATTCTGCAAAAAAATGGCGGCCGCTGTTTCATCAATACGATCTTTATTGTAGCCAGTTTTTATACCTTGTTGGATTAGTGCTTTTTTAGCACTNTGGGAACTAAGTCGTTCGTCTTCNAANGAAACTGGTATATCAACTACATTTTTNAAATGACCAGCAAATTGATAAANATTTTCTGTTTGTTTGGTNTTTTGTCCTAACATTCCTTTTGGCAGNCCAAGTATAATTCTCTCCACTTCTTTTTCAATAATAATGGATTGTATCTGCGTAAANAAATCATCGAGATCNGTATAGGTTATTGTTTTATACGGTTTGGAAATTATTTTGAGAGGATCAGATAAGGCAAGCCCTACCCGTTTNTGGCCGTGATCAATACCGAGGAAACGTCCCATTTTATTTTTTGAATTTAATGAATCAGCGTTGGGCGCGNTCGACAAAGTCGATACTCTTGACTTTGGACATTATTCGGATCACTCGATCCAATTGTTTCAGATTATTGACCTGAATAATAAAAATAGCAGTNGCAACCGCNTCTTTGACCTTGATATCAACGGATGTCATATTGATATTGAGTTTTGANATGGATTCCGTCATATCCTTCAATAACCCCTTTCGATCCTGCCCCACTACCTTTAATTGTACATTAAAGAAATCTTTACGGGACACCTCCCATTCCACNGGGACCAACCGATCTGATTCTTTATTNAGCAAAGGTAAACTGGAACAGTCTGAACGGTGGACAGTGATTCCTCTNCCNCGAGTAATAAAGCCTAACATATCATCTCCAGGGATTGGGTTACAGCATTTACCAAAATTGGCCATAATATTAGAAATGCCCTCCAGCTTAATGTTCCGGCTTTCTTTCCGTTTGAAACTGAAGAAACTAGAAGGTTCAACCTCTTCANNCTGCACCTCATCAGGTNTAATTTTATCCAAAATATCTCGAATAGAAATTTCACCTTTTCCAATTGCTTCCATTAGTTGATCTGTACCGCCAAACCCAAATTTCTTATATGCATCTTTTACTTCATCCAATAGATTTATCAATTTCAAACGGCGGAGACTTTTAGTCATAATTTCTTCGCCCATTTTAATACTTTCATCTCGCTCTTTTTTACTTAAATAGCGTTTAATCCTATTTCTCGCTTTGGAAGTAACAGCAAATTTGAGCCATCCATAATTAGGATTTTGAGAACTGCTTTTAATTATTTCAACTGTATCTCCGTTTTGTAATTCAGTATTCAACGGTACAACTTTATGATTGATTTTTGCACCCAAGCATGTTTGACCCACTTCAGTATGGACATGATACGCAAAATCTATCGGCGACGATTTTACNGGNAATTGAACTAAATCACCTTTTGGTGTAAATACAAAAATTTCATCNCCNAATAAATCAATTTTTAACANGTGCATGAATTCTTTTGGATCATTTTCTTCACTCTGTAAAATATCTAATAATTCCCGCAACCATTTCACGTGAGNATCAACACCCTTGGTTTCTGTACCATTCTCATCCTTATAGCGCCAATGTGCAGCTATACCAATTTCAGCTGTTTGTTCCATATTTTCTGTTCGAATCTGGATTTCTACCAGCTTCCCGTCTGGACCTATAACAGTTGTATGAATAGATTGATATCCATTACTCTTTGGGGTGGCAATAAAATCCTTNAATCGTTCCTGAATTGGTTTGAATTTTTGATGGAGTACACCTAGCGTAAGGTANCATTCTTCAATTTTATCAACAACAATTCGAACAGCCAATATATCATAAATCTCTTCAAATGTTTTACCTCGTTCAACCATTTTACTATAAATAGANGCNTGTGACTTTGGTCGACCATATACCTTTGGTGCTATATTATATTCCTCTAATTCATCTAAAAGTACATCGGTAATTGTTTTAATATATTTTTCACGACCTTTATGAGAAGATTTCAGCTTTTTTTCAATTTNTTTATAGTCATCTGGATTCAAGGTTTTCAAGACTAAATCGTCAAGTAGCCACTTCACTCTGGCCATTCCTAATCGATGGGCCAATGGGGCATAAACGTCACGCGTTTCTATGGCAGTTCGATGTTGTTTTATGCGTGGCAAATATTCAATCGTGGACATATTATGAAGTCGNTCNGCAAATTTGATGATGATTACCCGAAGATCCTGNGCTACAGATATAAGCATTTTCATAAAATTACCTGCCTGCTTTGCTTTTTGACTAGTAAAGCGGATCCCACTCAGCTTGGAAACACCATTTACTAAATTAGCGACGTCAGCTCCAAACTTTTTCTCGATATCTTCGAAATTTACTTCCGTATCTTCAATTGTATCATGGAGCAGTCCACCAATAATTGTAATATGATCCATATTCCATTCTGCTAGAATTTTAGCAACTTCTACACAATGATTTTCAAAATAAGACCCACCGGATCGTCTTTTTTGTCCCTCATGATGACGAAAACCAAATTCATATGCACTCCATAATTCTTTTTTTAAATCATCTTCAGTCAATGGCTCATTCGAAGTCACTTTATCCAAAAGTTCTTGAAATGGTTTAGGAAATTCTCCTACTAGAAAAGGGGCAAATCTGGTTATGGGATTTTCCATCAGAAAGGTGATTCTGCTTCCATTTCAGCGAAGGTCGCTATGTTTTCGAAGCGTGCAAAACGATCAATAAAAGTTGCCTCGATAGTTCCTGTTGGCCCGTTTCTTTGTTTGGCAACAATTATTGTTGCTTTTCCACGGTCATCATCCTCCTGGGAATAAACCCACGGTCGGTATAAAAAGATTACTACATCTGCGTCCTGTTCAATTGCACCTGATTCACGAAGATCAGATAATTGTGGGCGACGGTCACTACGGCTTTCCACTGCACGTGACAATTGAGATAATCCAATAACGGGTACTTCAATTTCTTTAGCCAAGGCTTTTAAAGAGCGCGAAATTTGTGAAATTTCCTGTTGGCGGCTTTCAGAGCCTTTTGGTCCAGTCATTAGCTGAATATAGTCCACAATTAATAATCCAATATCGTGTTCCGCCTTTAACCGGCGTGCCTTGGCCCTTACTTCCAAAACGGACATCGCTGCCGTATCATCGAGGTAAATCGGTGCCTCAGCTAATTGCCCTACAGCAATACTTAAATTTTTCCATTGTGACTTTGGAAGTTTTCCCGTTCGCACAAGATGACTATCCACACGACCTTCGGCACATAGCAGTCGCATAGCTAATTGATGGTTCGCCATCTCAAGGCTAAATATACCCACACCCGTTTTGTCCATAACTGCTGCATTTCGACCCATAGAAAGCGCCAAAGCAGTTTTACCCATTCCTGGACGACCAGCGACGATAATCAGTTCACCGGAATGGAACCCAGATGTGATATCATCCAAATCCATCAACCCTGATGGTACACCGGTCACACTACCGGGTTTGGACGCAATTTTATCTAATTCTTCAAAGGTATTGTGCAGTATTGGATCAATATGCTCAAAACCACCACGAAGTCTTTTCTCGGAAATATTGAAAATGGCTGATTCAGCTGAATCCAGAATATCATCTACGTCTTGTACATCTTCAAATGCTTCTTTTGATACTTCATGTGATACTTGAATTAATTTTCTTAAAGTGTGCTTTTCTAATACGATCTTAGCATAATGTTCAACATTGGCAGTGGTAGGTACGGACTCGGCTAATCCAGTGATATAATAGGCGCCTCCAACACTTTCTAAGTCCTTTTTTTTCTTAAGACGATCCACAACTGAGATTGCATCAATAGGCTCACCTTTTTCAAAAAGGTTCACCATACATGAAAAAATCCGAACGTGGGCATCTTTATAAAATTGAGCAGCCGATACCCATTGCATAGCTTTACTTACCGCTTCTTTTGATGTAAGCATGGAGCCCAACACCGCCTGTTCAGCTTCTAATGCCTGCGGTTGGGCAGTAAGTCCTAATTCCTTATTCTTTGCCATTATATTTATGCATCAATCATGGAACGGATCCATTTAAAATCCTTCCATGCTTCCGGTTTCCAATTTGGGTTCCTCAATAATGCAGCCGGATGGTAAGTCACAATCAGTGGCGTATTATGATAATTGTGCAGAATACCGCGCATACTTTTCAACGAATTATCCACATTGAGAAGGGTCTTTCCGGCCACGCGACCCAAAGCTACAATGAGTTTTGGCTGAATCAAATTAATTTGATGAATTAAATATGGTTCGCACTGCTCAATCTCGTCTGATCGTGGATCACGATTTTGCGGTGGCCGGCATTTCAGTACGTTACAGATATAGACATCTTTTTCCCGAGATCGATCAATGGCAGCTAAAATTTTGTCCAATAATTGACCTGCCCGCCCTACGAAAGGTTCTCCCTTTAAATCTTCTTGTTCACCAGGTGCTTCCCCTACAAGAACTAAGGATGCATTGGGGTCACCAACACCAAAGACAAAATTAGTACGGGATTGACCTAGCCAACAATTCTGACACTTGTGAATTTGCTGATGAAAAGAATCTAAATCAGCAGGAAATATAAGATGTTTTGTTTGGAGATCTTTTTTTTCTGAGACAGGGTTCGATTCGAGAAATAGTTCATCCCCGTAAAGTTCACGGGTTTGCTTTAAATAACGGTTTACGGCATCGGAAGAAACTGAACCCATAAATTGCTAACAGTTCACTAGGACCTCTTAGGATTCTACCTCGGTTTGACCCCATTCTAATTTGCCATCCATAAATTCGTTGACAGCAATAGTAGTAGCCTTTTCCGCTTCTACATAATCTTCAGGATTCTCATCTACGACTTTGTCATAAACGCCCATTTCAACATCTTCGATGGCGGCATCCATCATTTTTTCCATGACTCTGTTGTTTAGCACTTGTTTTGCTCTTTTTGACATGACAACAACTGCCTCATAAACATCATCAGTCCTATCTTCCATTTTTTGAATAGATAGTGGTTTAAGACCCATAATATACTCCCTCATTTTCATGTTGTATAATATCCATAATCTCATCTACGGCATGTTTCACATCATCATTGATTATGTGATGATCAAAATTGGATTTGTATTCTAATTCTGCAGTTAGCCGTTCCAACCTTTTTGCAATTCTTTCTTCTGAATCAGTTCCCCGCTTTACCAGTCTGGTGTGCAAATCATCCATACTGGGGGGCTCTACAAAAATCGACAAAGTCTTTTCAGAATATATATTATTAATCGACATCGCACCTTTGACATCCAATTCTAGCAGCAGTAATTCCTGCTGTAGTATGGCCGCCTCTAAAATTGCTTTTAAGGTACCGTAATAATAATTCCCGTGGATTTGTTCCCACTCAGAAAATTCACCGTTATCAATTCGCTTTTTAAACTCTTGATCAGTCAAGAAGGTATAATCAACACCATCAATTTCACCTTTGCGTTTCGCGCGGGTGGTACATGAAACAGAAAAACGGATAGATCCATCCCGTTTCTGAAGTGCACGGCATAGAGTCGTTTTTCCGGATCCGGAAGGTGCGGATAAGATAATTAAATTTTTCATTATTTATAAAATATTCTGAATTTGTTCCCGCAATTTTTCTGCCTCATCCTTCAAAGTTATCACATGGCTTACAACCTTTTCAGAATAACTTTTTGACCCAATCGTATTAATTTCTCTCCCCATTTCCTGGATTAGAAAATTCAATCGACGCCCAGTAGGTGCATCAATAGTTAAAAGAGAATTAAATTGCTGAAAATGGCTTTTTAAACGGACTGTTTCTTCGGTCACATCAGCTTTTTCTCCTATTATAGCAATTTCTTGCGCTAAACGATTTTCATCTACCGGAGTCCCATTTAATAATTCAGATATTCGAGCACGGAACCGTTTTTCACGCTTATTGAATTCTTCCGGTAACTCCTTTTCAAGCTGACTTAAGATACCCTCTAGTTTAGATAATCGACTTTCGAAATCACTTTTGAGCTTTCCCCCTTCAGTTTTTCTCATTTGGATTACTTCATTGCAAGCTTTATCCACTGCTTTACCTAACTGGTTTGAGTCAATAGATTCAGTATCTGAATAGGTAAAAAGGTCATTGGCATTGACTATATCCCCTAAATCTAGGTGACGGCCATATTCTTTTTGAACCTTTAGCAGAATTCCTTCTATCGCTTCAAAGCGATCTTTATTGAAAGATAAGGATTGTGTTTTACCATTTCCCTCAAACTCCAAATTAACATGAATCGTACCGCGGGTAAGCTTTTCTGAAATTATGTCTCGAATACTTTTTTCATCAGCAGGATTTATATCAATACCCCGGATTTTAATATCTAAGAATCGGCCATTCACTGCCTTGATGAGAGCAATTACTTTGCTGCTACCTTTTCCAGCCGTTCCACGGCCAAATCCTGTCATACTCTGAATCATATGTTTTCTATTAAAAAAAAGTCTGTGAGTTTACAGTTTATCTTTAACGTATCACAATTAGTTCTATAAATAAACACTTCTTACAAATCAGACAAATTATATTAATAAATAATAATTATTGATGACCTTTCCTTAAATTAAATTTTTCCATGATAGTATCCATTAGTCCTATAAGATTTTATAATATAATTTTAATAGTTAGTTATTATGATTAATCATATGAAAAAAGTTTTTATTACTGGCGCTAGCAGCGGGATCGGTGAATATCTCGCTTATGCCTACGCCAAACAAGGTTATTTTGTAGGATTGGCATCCCGTCGCGAGGACAGATTAAAGAATGTTGCCAGCAAATGTTTCGAGTATGGTAGTGATGCAAAAGTATATCCCCTTGATGTATTGGATGGAGATGCATGTCAAAAGGCAATCCAAGATTTTATCGAACTTCCTGGCAGAGTGGACAGTGTCTTTGCCAATGCAGGAATAGGCAACCCAGATAAACTTAGTTCTGGACGTTCAAATGCAATGAATCAAATCTTGAGCGTAAATATTTTAGGTGTCACAAATGTCGTAATGCCATTTATACCTCATTTTAAAGAACAGAAAAGTGGAAAAATCGCTGTCATAAGTTCTGTGGCCAGTTTCCGTGGATTGGCCCACCATTCCGCTTACAGTGGTTCAAAAGCAGCTGTACGAAATATCAGCCAGGGATGGGGTATCGCCCTTCATAAATATGGTATATCAGTCACAGCTGTTTGTCCCGGTTTTATCAAAAGTGAGATGACCGCTAACAATGATTTCCCAATGCCTTTTCTCATGGATACAGATTTAGCCGCAGACAAGATCATTCAGGCAGTGAACAAAAAGAAAAAAGTCTTCATTTTTCCTTGGCAATGGAAAGTTTTTATGGTACCCATTATGAAATATGCTCCAGACTGGATCGTCCGAAAACTTGGCATGTAAAGATGCCACAAGAAATTATAACTTTTCGATATATCCGCGGATCCAGTCAGAATTCAATGCCAGTGATACCAAATGGGTAGCTCCTAGATCCGAACCGGATGGCTCATTTATAAAAGCATAATCCAAAGATAAATTCTCCCAACTAAGACCAATTCCTGCTGTTATTGACCCAACAGTATTTTTACCGAGTCGAATAGAAATTTTATAATCATAAACAATATTCAAACCGGCTCTGGTTGTTCCCCCGTATTTCCCAACCTTAAAATCATCATCTAAAGTTTGTCCTGAAGCATCCAGTTCTATGTTACCCATACCCGTAAAGGATAAAGGTATTTGAGNTAAGCGATAGGTATGAGATATACCTGTAATAACGGTGGGCTTGAATCGCTCTACGGTACCACTATCCCAAACCTGCCAACTTGTAGTGACNTCCCGAATGGTNAGNCCNAATCTACCATTCTCCCAAGGGGTTGCNAATATGCCAACATCAAGCCCAATACCAGTGCCAGAATATTCTCCTAGNCTATGATACAGAGATTTCAGGGCTAATCCAATCTCATATTTTTCTCTTTTCCATGANGTACTTAAGTGTACCCCGAACTGACGNTGAGAAAAATATTTCAGCTTACTTTCATCTAATCGTTCGCCTTCATCCANNATACCATTTCCTTCCCCANTATCGCCAGTACCNGGGACACCATCCAAACCAAAATCAAGAAGGATATTTCGTGTATCAGGTATCTGATCAATCCCTTCATGAATAATAATCCAATTTAAGGGACGTGAAAAATTGCGGATTGGAAATCCCAAAAGATCACTACTAATCATACCTGCTAAACGGCTCTGATGCGTGTAGTTCACATTATGGAAGCCAACTTTACCGCTAGCGGCAGGGTTGAATAAAGGCGATACAGATGTACCATAATCGGTAACCGCAGCGCCGCCCAAAGCTAGGATTCTGGCATCGCCTGCACTTTGAAATACCTGCCATCCATAACGTACCCAATAAGATTCAGCANATCCCAGCGAAACAAAAAAAACCACAAATATCATCCNGGTACAACTTCTGANCGATGAANGATAAAATGGGGCTGGGTTATAGGTCATATTTTTTCTTTAATTCATCTAGTTTTTTGATCGCTTCCAGCGGTGAAATCTGCATGAGGTCCAAATTCGATAAATCTTTTTTTAATTCCGATTCTTGTTCTGCAAACATAGGAATTTGGTTTTCAACAAATGTATTTTTGCCTTGTTCATCGGTGGGATGATTTGTCAAATGAAAATTNAATATTTCTTTTGCTCGTGAAATCACCTGATTGGGTAATCCNGCCATCTGAGCCACGTAAATNCCATAACTCTTGTCCCCGGGACCGGGCATAATCTGGCGTAAAAAAACAATTTTATCACCAAATTCCTTTACTGCGATGTGGTGATTTTCTAACCGTTCCAAAGTATTNTCAAGATCNGTCAATTCATGATAATGTGTAGCAAATAAGGTTCGTGCCGCCACTTCCTTCTTTTGATGCAAATATTCCGTNATTGCCCAGGCTAGCGATAATCCNTCGTAGGTAGCCGTTCCTCGGCCAATTTCATCAAGCAGTATTAAACTTTTCTCCGTTGCATTATTTAAAATATTGGCTGCCTCATTCATCTCTACTAAAAAGGTNCTTTCGCCCCCCGCAAGGTTATCGCTGGCTCCAACGCGGGTGAACAGTTTATCCACAATACCGATTTCCGCCGATTCTGCCGGTACAAAACACCCTATCTGAGCCATCAGGACAATAAGNCCGACTTGACGAAGATAAGTGGATTTACCGGCCATATTCGGCCCTGTAATAAGATGGATTTGACTTTTTTCTGTATTCATGGATANATCATTAGGAATAAATCGTTCCGTAGCTGGAAGCAGTTGTTCAACTACAGGGTGGCGACCAGCTTTGATTTTGATNGTACCCGCTTTGGTGAATATCGGACGCGTATATTTGTTGGATATAGACACCCATGCAAAATTAGATAGCACATCCAATCGACTTAAGACAGCTGCATTTTCCTGCAATACACCTGCCAGTGACAAAATATATTGGCACAGCTCATGAAAAATCCGTGATTCAATAGATTCAATTTTCTCTTCCGCAGAAAGAATCTTTTCTTCATACTCTTTTAATTCTGGAGTGATATAACGTTCAGCATTCACCAACGTTTGTTTCCGGATATATTCTTCCGGCACTTTTTCACTATGAACCCTAGTGATTTCAAGATAGTAACCAAATACCTTATTATAACCGATCTTTAATGATGGAATTCCAGTTCTTTCCCGCTCAGATTTCTGCAAATTGGCAATCCATTCCTTACCACCGATGCTAAGCTTCCGAAGTTCATCGAGTTCAGGATCTATACCATCCAATACCACATTACCATGTTTCACTTGTGAAGGCGCGTCAGGATTGAGTGTTTCTGCAATCCGATCCTTAATGCCATCCGTATCGACAAAGTTCTGAATAAAGGTTTTGAGATGCGTATCGTTAGAATTTTTCAACACGGAAATCAATTCAGGGATTTGTACTAAACTATAATGGAGTCCATTGATTTCTTTAGGNGTAATTTTTCCATTATTNACTCGGCCAAGAATNCGTTCAATATCGGATATATTTTTTAAGCAATTTTGCGTATCCTCCAATGTGCGATTTTTCTTTTGAAAAGATTCAACGATATCAAGCCGTCGATTCAACTGTTTCNGATNGGTAATNGGCCGATTNAGCCATTGTTTAAGCAAACGCCCTCCCCCGGCTGTAACTGTTTTATCTAGTATATCGATTAAGGTCCCGTGAGTACCTTGGGTAGCTAGACTTTGAAAAACCTCNAGATTCCGAACTGTAAATCCATCCAATCCCATTACATATTCATCAAGGATCGGCCGGATGGTTGAAATATGATCCACGGCGCTACTTAGAGACTGGGTGATATGATGAAAAATGGTGCCCGCTGCAATTATCCCTTCATTCAAATGTTCACAGCCAAATCCTTTCAACGATTTCACTTTAAAATGATCGATAAGAGTCCGATATGACTGGTCATANTTATAAAGCCAATCCTCTACTTTCGTGACAAAAGGCTTTAGTTCCCGATACCANTTGGCTGTTGAATAAACAACCGTTTCGGCTATCAATACTTCACGGGGTGAAATTTTCCGTAATGATTCTGCCAACTTCTCGGGCAAGCATTGTCCGATGAAAAACTCACCGGTGGATTGGTCTAAGACCGCAAAACCTACATTAGATTTCCCAAAATGAATCGANGCCAAATACTGGTTGGCTTTTTGNTCTAAAGCCTGTTCAGAGGTAATCGTCCCAGGTGTTACTACCTCAATCACTTCCCTCTTCACAATTCCCTTTGCTAATTTGGGATCTTCTACCTGCTCACAAATGGCCACACGGTGTCCGGCATTCACCAATTTATGCAAATAATTATCTAAAGCATGGTATGGGAATCCCGCCANNGGCACATCGGCGGCGGCACCATTGGCTCTTTTTGTCAGTACAATCCCTAGAATTTTTGCAGCGGTTTTTGCATCTTCGTTAAAGGTTTCATAAAAATCTCCCATACGGAACAGAACAATGGTGTCNCTGTATTNCGTCTTTACTTCCATATATTGACGCATCAGAGGNGTGCCGGTNTCCTTAGGCAAGGGACTCTCCTTTCAGGCGTACATCCCCATCTCGCTCTGTGAGGCCTCGTTTATCACAGTATTCAAGCAANGGTATGGCAGTTTTCCGNCTGGTATTGGTGATATTTTTAAAGTCAGCTACTTTCATTTCAGGTTTGGATGAAAAATATNTAGATAATTCATNNTTCAATTTATCCAATACCTCTACGTGAATCCACAATCCATGCGCCAACGCCATAATCTTCCCTCGATCCTTAAGTATATGCAAAATTTCAATTGTCTTTTTAGGATTTTCTAATGGGATTTGATCTGCAGTTAACAAACCAAAATTNGCATCNCTAATGGCTTTTTCAANGGTTACTGCTAATTTTTTATCAAAATCCGATAAAACAATNGCATGGCTTTTNAGTGCATACCCACCTTCTGAATAAATAAGTTCATCCGATATTTNCNCCAATAAAAAAGATAACCAATTCACACTAAATCCAGATATNTCTTTTGCTCGAACTTGAGAAAGGGATTTTGCATAGGGATTCTCTTCGTGAAAATTCTGGANTATAGACCGGAGTAAATCAATGGANTCATCCCGCATTTTTGGAGTAAACAGAAACCCTTTTTCATTGAATATACTTTCATCCTTAATCAAAGATTTAATCTGTTTTTCTGAAATGTGAAAATCCCGGGCCCAATTCCCTGCAGATTTCGGAGATTTCCAAAGATATTCCACAAATTGTTTTAATCGTTCGCCTTGGGATTTACTGATCATTTTCATCCACTTTTTTAGTGCAGATTTATTTGATATTGGATTTGGGTCTAAGACAATACAACCGCCTATCGTTTCCATAGGAGAAAAACTACGGATGATAAACTGTGAATCCATGATCACCGCTGCTGGTTTTTCCAATAGAAAAAGCACGTTCCCATTTTGCCCAGCCTCCAATACTTTTTCCATCATCATAACTTTGGCGATTACCTCCGCTGTACCGATGTGTAAGTGAACGCGCTGACGGTTCTTTAACTTCCATTTCGTATCAGCAATCATTGTTACACGNGCAATCAATTTCTCCGTTGAATTCACCCAATTTGGCTCAGCAATTACAGTACCGCGATAAAGATTCTCTAATTCTGTCCCCGCCAGATTGATAGCAGCNCGATCTCCCATTTTCACAACNNAAGTTTCGGTGTTATGGGTTTGCATCCCACGTATTTTCACTTTTTTATTTCCAGGTATGATCTCTAATTCCTGACCGGTTTTTGTCTTTCCAGATAGAACTGTTCCCGTTACTACTGATCCAAAGCCAGTTTTTGAGAAAACACGATCTACGGCCAAATGGAAAAATCCCCGGTCTAAATTCGTTTGTATAACTTGAGACTGTCTGGTGATCTCAGATTTTAGCACTTCAATTCCTTCACCCGTCTCTACGGACGTTCGTATGATAGGCGCTTCTTTTAAAAACGTATCAGAAATCAAGTCACGGATCTCTAATTCAATAAGGTCTATCCAATCAGTATCTTCAGTTAAGTCTGTTTTGGTAAGTGCAATAATCCCGTGTTTCACCCCTAGCAGTCTAAGTATATGGAGGTGTTCTCGAGTCTGAGGCATGATGCCGTCATCTACTGCAATGACGAGTAGAGCAATGTGGATAGTAGAAACGCCCGCCACCATATTACGGATGAATCTTTCGTGTCCGGGAACGTCGATAATAGTAATATTTTTATCCAGGTAGGCAAAACCTAGATCAATGGTCATCCCCCGAGATTTTTCTTCAGCTAGGCGATCTGTATCGGTACCTGTGAGGGCCTTGACCAAGGCCGTTTTCCCATGGTCAATGTGACCAGCTGTGCCGATGACGATCTGCGACATTTTCCTGTCTATTGTATTGCACTGATGGCTCCTGCCAGATCTTTTTCCTGGCCTGGAATGATTGCTTTGAGGTCGATAAAAAATTTATTTCCATGTATATATCCTACTACAGGAATCTTACCTTTTCTAAATTGGCTTGCCAACTTTGATGCTGATCGATTTTTTTCACTAAATCGAAAAGCCATACTTTCTAGTTTCTCTTCCGGGAGAGATCCGCTTCCTGCCTCTACTTCAGATTTTACCAGAGTGATGCCTAATAGATCTACCGTTTTCTTAGGTAAAAAGGATAGAATTATTTTTCCTCTTTTTTGTAGTGTCGCTCTTGAATTAGTCATGAGTGAAATGGTAAGGTTGTCTTTGGATGGCCCATCATCTCCAAATGAGCGTAGGGTTTCTTCCAAAAACGCCAGGGACCATTTATCACAGCGAACCGCTCTGGAAATCGGGTTCTTATTCAGTCGATTGACCAATGTTTTTTTGCCAACAATGAGACCTGCCTGTGGGCCGCCCAACAGTTTGTCACCTGAAAAAGTTACAATCCCTGCACCAGACTTCACAACATCCTGGACAGGTAGATGAGTAGGTATTCCTTTTTTTGACAAATCAACCATTTCACCACAACCCAAGTCCACCATGACTGGAATACGCTTTCTCCTCCCCAAATCAACCAAGTCTGCCAAATCTACTTCGCTGGTAAAACCACGCACTACATAATTACTGGTGTGGACCCAAAGAATCAACCCTGAATTCTTGCCGATTGCTTTTTCATAATCTTTAAGATGAGTACGATTGGTGGAACCTATTTCCTTTAAGATGCAACCGCTTTTTTTGACTACATCAGGAATGCGAAATGAACCACCTATTTCTACCTGTTGCCCACGAGAGACAATGACTTCTTTACCTTCTGCAAGTTCATTTAAAGCTAGCAATACTGCGGCGGCATTATTATTCACAGCTATGGCAGATTGTGCGCCCGTCAGGGCCACAAGTAATCCATTCACATGGTCCTGGCGCTGGCCTCGGTTCCCCGATAAAAGATCTAATTCAAGATTAGTATAACCTGAAACCCGTTTAGCCACCTGTTTTGCAGTGCTTTCTTTCATGGGGGCACGACCCAAACCAGTGTGCAGAACGATCCCCGTTCCATTAATGACAGGCAGCATGGAAGTGTCCGATAAGCGGTCAATTTCAGCTACTATGTCCTGAATAACCTGGCTACGTTTCAGAATCAACTTTCCTTTTTTGGCAACAACCCGGTAGTGATCAATTTCCAATTTTATTATATATGTTAAATACTTGTTATTTAATGATTTATACTTATTACATTTAAGTAATACTTCAGATACAGATGGGAGTTCTTTAAGTTGATTTTGTTCCATAAGGACGGAAAAGGTAATTTATTTATAAAACAAGGTTCAAGCTGTTCCCGCCGCTCGTTTCATAAGGAAGGCAAAAATTACGCTAGGAATTAATAAAATAGCCATAGCAGGAAAAACAGTGGATACACCCATATTTTCCGCAATCAATCCACTGAAGCCAGCCGCAAATGAACCGATACCAAAACTGAGGAAAAAACTGATTCCATATCCCAACCCCCGGTTTTGGCTGTGAGTAAATTCAGCAATGAGGGTATTACCTATGGGCTGGTTGCTGAAATATGTTATACCTAACATTATACCTGACAATATCAGGATTAGGTCCGATGTATATCCCATAAGGAGCAAAAATGGAATATTGGCCATAATAATAAATATAAGTACGGTTGGCTTATGAAAACGTTCACCAACCCTTGCACCTATCAGCTGCCCCCCCACCCCTGCAATAAATACCATTGTAGGAAAAATTCCCGCTTTCATATTGGCTGAAATAGACGGAAAAATGATATTAGTGTTCTCTGCAAAATGGACTGGCATAAAAGTGGTGAATCCATAATAGGCCATTCCCATAAACATATTAGTCAAATAATAAAAAATGAGCGCAGGTTTATTCGTGGATTCCTCATGGTTTTCAAATTCATCTTCAGGAATCTCAGATCGTTTTCGATATGGTATTGTAAAAAATGTGCCGATTGCCAACATTCCATTAAAAATACCAAGAAAAGCATATGATGCACGCCAGGAAATAATAGCTGCCAAAGAAGTTGCCAATATCGGTCCAAGCGCAGAACCAGTTGATCCGAATATTCCATGGACAGCCATACCTCGTGTCAAAATTTTTATGCGATGAGAAATAAGGGTCAGCCCTGCCGGATGATAAATACTACAGAAAAACCCCATTAAACCAAGGCCCACCACCATCATCTGGAAAGACGCTGAAAGGGCAACAATTAAAGCAGATATAGACGATCCAATCTGGTAAATCAATAAGAGTTGGCGACCACCAAAACGTTTCTCAGCCCACCCTGCTGGTATGGCGCCCAAACCAAACATAAAGGCACTGACCGTGACCAAAAACCCTAACGTATCTAAACCCACATTAAATTCATTACGAATTACAGGAATAAGGCTAGGTAGTGCCAGCATAAGAGCATGGACCGATAGGTGGCTGCCACCGGTAACACTCAGAATAACCTTTTCAAAACGCGTCATAAATAAAAAACCCTCCCTACCTAAAGGTAACGAGGGTTAATAACAAAATGAAAAAGCGTATTATCGTTTTTCAGCAATACGTGTCGCTTTGGAACCAGTCAGTTTACGTAAATAGTTCAGCTTAGCACGACGGACCGAACCACGACGTTCTACTGTAATTTTGTTAACTACGGGTGCATGGATAGGAAAAATTCTTTCAACACCAATACCGGCGGAAATTTTACGAACGGTAAATGTTTCAGAAATATCACTTCCCCTACGGCCCATCACTATTCCCTTGAATTTCTGAATTCGTTCTTTGCCACCTTCAACCACACGCACGTCAACTACGATTGTGTCTCCAGGGCCGAAATCTGGCACATCGGTCTTCAATTGTTCCTCTACTATCGGTTTAATTTTATTCATCGTTTACCTCCGATTCATTTAATTCTAAATATTTTTTCCAAATATCAGGACGTTTTTCCTTTGTACGTTCTTCCCTGCGAACTTTACGCCAATTTTCAATTTTTTTATGGTGCCCAGAAAATAATACTTCTGGAACAGCCAGGCCTTCTATTTCCCGTGGATGGGTATAATGGGGGCCATCCAATAGATCCGCCGCAAAAGTATCACTTAAAGCTGATTCCAGCTTATTTAGCACCCCAGGAATGAGCCTAACAATACTATCAACCATGATCATCGCCGGAATTTCACCGCTGGTTACGACAAAATCGCCAATGGAATATTCATGACTTATATATTTTTCAATAATCCTCTCATCAATACCTTTGTAGTGCCCACAAATTACAATAAGCTTTTTTATAATGCTGTTCTCTTCGGCCAATCTATGATTCCAGGGTTTGCCCTGAGGTGAGGGGTAAATGATTCTTAAATCATTGGTGCCGCCCACTAATTGGATCGCATTTTCAATAGCCTTGAATATAGGTTCCGCCATCATCACCATTCCAGCACCACCACCATATGGTGTGTCATCAATCTGACGATAATTACCTAAACCATATTCTCGCAGGTCTATCAAGTGGAAATCTACTTTTTCCCGCGTCACTGCCTCTCTAAGCATGGAATACTGAACCACCGTTTCCACTAATGTCGGAACCGATGTAATAATTGCAATCTGGTGCTTCAATCCAATAAGCCGTCCATGGGTGTGATGGTCACAAGCCCCATCTGTATATCCACCGAACAAACAATTTCCGGTATAACCGGAATTAATACTTCCTTTTTCCCATGCCTAATCACATATACATCATTGGCTGGTAGGCTGATCATATCCACCAGTTCACCAATGATTTCACCATTATCAGCAACCACCGATGCTCCTAGTAAATCTGGAGAAATCATATTGATCGGATCCGAGTCTGTCACAGAAACAAACAATAACTGCCCAATCATTGATTCAGCTTCATCTCGAGTTTTCATACCGTTGAAAAGAAAACGGCGCTTTTTCTCCACACCAGATACTTTTTCAAGCTTGACGTCCCTAGCAATATTTGGATCAAATCCGATAAAAAGCGGTTTGACCGTTACATAATCGTCAAACTGACGAACTAACGGTCGAACACCTACTTCACCTTTTAGGCCAGCTGCTCGTGTGATTTTCGCTATAGCAAAAAGTTTATTTTTCAATAGTATCTATTACTTCCAATCGAGCGCGTTTACCGCCCTCTTTGGCGTTGACGGCAAAAAGCAATGTGCGAATTGCAGATATATTCCTGCCCCGCTTTCCAATTACTTTTCCATAATCACCATCACCTACGGTGAGTTCAAAAATAATACTCTGATCTGACTCAACCGTTTTTACTTCAACTTCATCTGGTTTATCAACCAGTTGCTTCACCATTGTTTCTATAAACTCTTTCATATCAATTCTCCCTTCAGCCAAAAGAGATTCTTATTCCTCTGGCTTTTCGTCTTCACTTTCATCTTTGGCCGCATCTTCCAAATCACTTTTCTCTACTTCATCAGCTTGTTCTTCCACTACTTCTTCAGGTGCTTCTTCAGCTGGTGCCTCCTCAGCAGGTTCCTCCTCAGCAGGTGCGTCCTCAGCAGGTGCGTCCTCAGCAGGTGCTTCTTCAGCAGGTGCGTCCTCAGCAGGTGCCTCCTCAGCAGGTGCCTCCTCAGCAGGTGCCTCCTCAGCAGGTGCCTCCTCAGCAGGTGCCTCCTCAGCAGGT
>PBBH01000016.1 GCA_002716525.1 Fidelibacterota bacterium
ATAGTGAACAGTGTATTAAGTGGTGAACTTGATTTTGGATCCCCGTCTAAAACAGCGGCTGTCACTTTATATGCAAGGTATTTAAAAAGAATTGGTGCTCATTTAAAAAATATTACGACCACATTGATCAATCCATTCGATTCTATAGGTTACAAACAATAAAACATAAGGAAGATTTTTAGGAATGAAAAAATTAGCAAAGCATCAAGTAATCATTATTACGGTCTTTATTTTTGGCTGCTACAATGCACCAACCCCACCTTCAGAAATTGAAGGCGCACATATTTCTGGATTGCATTATGAAAAATATGATTGTGAATCCCTAGTTGATGAAATAAAATTTTTAGAAAAGCGTGAGAAAGAATTGGTAATTGCCCAGGATAAAAGAATTAAAGAAAGCGATGATCAAGAATTTTGGACTGAAGGTATTGGTATGGGTGATGGAATCGTAGCATCAGAATTAAATAATGTGCGAGGTGAAAAAAAAGCTGCTCGTANAGTATTTGAAACCAAAGGATGTNCTATAANACAATAANACGTCNCTANAAATAAAATTGAAATACTATCGTTTTANANAACTCTCTGTAAAAACATTGTCCTTTAGACCCTGGTCATAGTCGACCTTTAGAATNTCTAACTCTGTACGATGNGCCTTTTTTAAATTTTCCATTACCATTTTGGTAGCAGTCCAATAATCACCATTTTTNACNTGTGTGGGAATATCTAAAATTTTAAAACGNTTTTNTTTTTTATTAAAAAANTCCACCCGCTTCATCAAATAATATTCTTTATCTACCCAAACAATNCTAGCGCTGTACTGAGTCCCCTNTTCCCTAGGCTTAGCTTTTATCTGGTANCATTCAGTTCCGTGAATGATTCCTTCNCCAACTAATTCATATTCATCCGCATCNAGNTCTCGNCCNGANAAATCTTCATAACTAAAATCTGTACCCATAAAACTGCGNTTTTTATCTGNNGCCCGNATCCGTTTTACTTTTTTCANNGCNGGTATNTATAACCATTGATCATCNANATCGAANCCAATTTTATCCCAAGTTAGAAAACCAGTCCCCTTAACTTCTTTAGGTTCCAAAAACCTCAGCAAGGATTTCATATTATATTGGCCGTCTTCATACCGTTTTTCCAAACTGGTTAACACTCTTGAACGGCTACTTTCTTTTCTCCCCTTCATAGATATTGAGGTCATTTTAATACGCGTTTGGATATCCATGGGCTTTTTAATCTGATCTAGTTTTTCCATGATTGCCCGCCCAGTTGGCTGTGCAGTAAGAAAAGTACCCAACAGGTGAATAAATATTATTAATCTGGTCATACCAGAATTTAAAGGGTTAAAAATTATAGTACAGCCCGAGCCTTAAATGAGAAAAATCTTCCATCTTGGTAAATGCGTTTTCTGGTTCATCCTTTTCACCCTTAAACTGCACAATAGCTGTTTCAATTTTCCAGTTGATCCAGGGCGAATATCCAATAGAAGCAGTAAACATATAACCACTTTCATCCATATTCACAATTGTGGAACCCTTTAATTCCATACGATCATCCATCATTACACCACTCGAGGACAGCATGATCGCTTTATCGGTAAATATAGCAAAGGGCGTTCCCATCCCTGGCCTGAAAGTTGGATTGGGTAATTGAACCAGTTCAACGGATAAGGTATGAAACCANTCATAACTTTCCGAGCTCACATTACTAGCAATGTACTGACCCGAAATAGTTATATCAGAAGCGGTAGTATACTCAACCTGAAAAACAGATTGAGCGTAGGTNACCTCCTGGTGCAATTCATATAGATCCAGTGGAATCTTAAAAAGGTTGATGCTTAATAAGGGAGCCCTTGTTTTAAAAATAGATGATTCTCCACGGAGCGTAAAATCACCGATGAATGTGACAAAATCAAATCCCCAAGTTGTTGTGGACCGATATCCCAAATTCATCTGATCAACTACCGGCGGCACGCCCTCCTGAAAAGTCACATTAGCCGTCAACAGGCTCGGCGCTCGATCATTCCCGTTAAAAATAGCAAATCCTACATCCCCTAATACGGAAGAATTTTGAACCCGGAACCCAAGCTCCATCTCTCTATCTACTTCGTATTCAACAAACGGCTTAACAGGCATACTGAGCGGAAAATCCTTTTCACCATAAGGCATTCGGTTAATTTCGTGTTTCGGGATAATGATACCTTCCAGTTGAAAATTCCCAACATATATTTTACTTGAAAATGATATCGTACCCAGCTTTCTCTTTGTGCCGGGCGAAAACATGTAATAATAATCATAAGGATTTAGATTATCTGTGGGATTATTCCCATCTACCGCACCCCAAGCATGAATCTGTTTCCCAAATTTGACCTCCCCCCAATCAGGGTAATAGGCTAGATAAACTTCCCGCAGGTTAAAAACTGATTCACCGGTATTCCAGCGATGTTCAATTGCTATACTGGTTTTTAAGTCTACACTACCAAAAGTATATCCACCCTCAAGCGTAGCAATACGAAACGGAAGATTGATCTGAGATTGATCCGATTTCCGGGTCATCACTGAGGGATTGATTTCACCAGAGTAGTTTATTTGAGCGCTTGCAAATGATAGCAATAATAATGATAATTTTTTCATTTTTTCCTTTATAAAGAAGATAAATCTCGTCGATATACCATTACATTTTTGGAATGCGTTTTAGATTTTTTTCATGAAACAAATTATAATCAATNCCGGTATCTACCTGNAGATCTAAAAAGGTTACTTCTGTGGTATGATTTTTCTGAATATCTTCCACAAAGATACGTTCCATTACAAAATACTCTTTTAATTTTTTATGTGTGTAAGCTTTATTTTTCTTTAATTCACCCCGTTTATCATAGGATTCTTCTTTTACTGCCATTAGAGAAGATTTTTCTATCCACGATAGATGCTTTGAATAAGAAGATTTAGCTTCTTTTTTTGGTATCACTTTTAATACATAACAATCCTTACCATCAATTATCTCGTCATCAAGACGGGAGTATTCATTTTTTGTGAGATCGCGGCTGGAAAGATCTTCATAACTCAAATCTGAACTCATGAAAGCGTCACCTTTTCGCTTCGATGAGATTCGGCGGATTTTCTTAAATGCCGGAAGCCACATACGCATCTCATCATCCTGATTACTATGCTCAATCTTTAGAAAGGAAACACCTTTATCATCCTTCGGTTCCAAAAACCATATGATCTGCCTTTTATTTCCATCCATCGATTTGGAAACCATTATGTTCGTTCGGGACTGGCCCTTGGAATTGGTTAATACCATTTTGGTTTTATTAAACATGTCCTTTGGTGTAGGTCTAGCATCAACCATTTTAGCAATTTCCAAACCGTTCTGAGCACATACTATTGATCCAATAATTGAAAAAAAGATAAATTTTTTCATTCTATATATTNCTTTCAATTAATCGCTGTTTCAGNAATTCTGCCAAAGCAGATAGAACCGTCAATGTGCCGATNGATGTGGATACCATGGCAAAAACCGTNAGCCCNCCAATATATTGAATTGGGACAAATGTGGAAAACAATAACGCTCCGAAACCCATATTCGACCCTGCATCCANAATAATGGGATAACCTACATCATCTANCACTTCCCNGCTTAGTTTATTTGCATCAATGGTTCGGGAAAGACGACGGAACTGGGCAATGTAATGAACGGCAAAGTCAACACCAACCCCAATGATTATTGATGATAAAATCGCCGTAATATGACTGAGCTCAATCCCAAAGTATCCCATAAACCCAAAATTAATTATCACAGCTGAAGTAAGCGGAATTACGGCAAGCANCCCCCANAAAATACGTTTAAAAAAAATAGATGCAAGAATGCCGATTACAATCAATGAAAAAATGATACTTACAGCTGACGAGCGCACTATCATAATAACCAGATCCCGTAAAACCACAATCATCCCTGTAAAATCTACAATTAAATCCCTATCCATCATGGTTTTTACATGGCCATTCATTTTTTCCACAAAGACAAAAATTTCATCGGTAGACATCACTTTTGAAAAGGCAGTAATTAAGCCAGTTTTATAATCATAATCCACGATGGAAGAAAAATCGTCAAGGTCACCTGACATAGAGTAAACGGTGAAAAGATTATTTACTTTTTCCCGGTTATCTGGAATAGTCTCGTAGTCAGAATTATCATCCATTACAGTTCGATGCATTTGTTCCACAACATTGGCAATGGAAAAGCTGGTTGTTACTTTTTCATTCTCTTCCATCTTTTTTTGGAGGGCGCGCATACTGGATAAGGTTTGCGGATTTTTCATATCTCCTTCNACCCGAACCCTGATGTCCACGGTACCAGCCATTTTNTCATCCATAAAATCCATGGTATCGCGAATCTCCGTTCCNGGTTTGAAAAATTTGCTCATATTTACATCCACAACCACTTTGGAAATCCCAAATAATCCGATNAGAACAATAGTAGCTCCAGCTGAAAAAACATATTTTGGATGCGTAAGTACAATCTTTCCCAATTTATTGATAACCTTTTCAAATATACTGAGTTCCGTAATTGCTTTGGATTCCAAATTCCATTTTTTCAGACTGATAACAGCTGGAAGCATCAACGAACTTAAAAACCAAGCCCATGCGATCCCGATACCAATAATTATACCGTATCCAAAGAGTGGTTCAATCGGCGATAGTGTCATAGTTGCAAAGGCAGCAATGGTTGTTACACTTGTTAGTAATATTGGAACTAGGAGTGAATCCATTGTGGTACCGAGCGCCAAACGAACTTCATGTTTGGCTCGTAATTCTCTGAAAAATTTTGAAATAACATGTACACCATCCGAATTGGCGATAGTCAAGAGNATGATGGGCATTGAAGTATTGGCGAGAGTAAATAGAAACCGATCAGAACCGGTTAATTGATAAATCCATCCCATGGCACCAATCATAGCAAATAATGATAATCCAATCACCATAAGTACCATGGCAACTCCAGGGACACTTCGTAGGTTTAAGAGCAAAACCATAACCATGATTAAAATACCTACTTTCATTAAATCCTGAACGTCATCCTGAATCATCGCCGGCATAGTACCAGTTACATAGGCCATCCCACCATAGTGTACCTCATAACCAGCCAAAATTGGATCTGCAATAGTAACTAACTCATCNCTGAATAAATTTAATCCATCACTGTTGTATGGTTGAACTGTGATCAAAAAATATTGATCATCTTGGCTGACAAANCTTTTTTTAATAACCGTNTTCTTATCAAGGTAGTCCTTTAAATCATTGACTTCCTCTTGACTGAGATTTCGTTCAGGTTGCAGGTCATCTACTTCCATAAAACCATCCAAATTATCCATACGTGTAGCAGTTGTAATCGAATTTAGCTCTTCAATTTGCTTTCCTGTNTCCAAAGCCTCTGTTAAATCCCATAACGTAGCCATGGCCTCTGGATTAAAAATGGATTTCCCTTCATTACCAAATGCAATAAAGATTACTTCTGTACTGCCGAATTCATCCTGAATCGCTTCCCATGAAATCCTCGATTCAAGGTTTTTAGGCAATAGCTTCATCATATCATCATCAATAAGAAAAAACCTAACGCCCGAACCAACAAGTAACGTTATTAAAAGAGAAATAATGATAGTTCGCCATGGATAATCAAGGCTTTGGTGGATACACCAGCTACGAATAGGGTTTTGGGAAAGTTTAGATTTGATTTTGATCATAATATGTGGAAGAAATAACCGTAATTATCGTTTCCAAAATTATAATTTAATCATGCCCTACAACAATTCCTTTTTAATGATTTCTGGGTCATAATTCTCATAACTTTACTACCCTAATAAACCAATGGAAAATTCTCTGAAGCAACCAACTATCATCCTCGCAAATGGTGCTTTCCCAACCCACCACATCCCATTGGGTATATTAAAAAATGCTGGTTCAGTGATTTGTACAGATGGCAGTGCTAATACCCTTAATACTTATGGAATGACACCATTTGCCGTTATCGGTGATTTCGATTCTTATAAAGAAACAAAACCGCCCTTTTCAGGAAAGAANATTNTCGAATCGGAACAGGACAATACTGANTTNGAGAAGGCCCTNAACTGGTCNCTGNANAATGGNNTTGAAAAAATCACANTACTGGGNGCTACTGGCCTGCGGGAAGATATGACGCTGGCAAACCATTATATTCTATTTGACTATTATGATCAAATATACCTTGAGATGGTAACCGATCACTTTACCATTACATGCCACAAGGGCCAAAAATCATTCGATACCTTTCCCGGCCAAATTATATCCATCCTTCCGCAACATTATAATACTGAGGTTTCCACGACTGCCCTCCGCTACCCTTTAAATAATATGAGTCTTAATCCTTCTGCCAAGGCAGTATCGAATCAGGCAATGGGTGCTTCTTTTTCGGTGGATGCATCTAAACCCGTTTTAATATTTCGCGGGCACACGGGAAATTAATTCTTGCATTGGCTAGATCTTTCTGTCCTAATCCTATATGCGGGATTGCTCATCGGACTTGGGTTTTACCGCTCGAAAGAATCGGGTAAAGATCCCGAAGAATANCTATTAGCTGGTAGAAAACTCAGTTTACCTGGATTTGTTGCTACTCTAGTAGCTACCTGGTACGGTGGTATACTGGGAATCGGTGAAAACACCTATGCTTATGGATTGCAAACCTGGTTTATCCTTGGATTTCCTTATTATGTATTCGCAGTACTGTATGCTTTTTTTATTGCCGGACGTATTAACAAAATCAGGTGTATTTCCTTACCTGATCAGTTCCATAAACGCTTCGGTAAAACTGCAGGAATAATAAGTGCTATTTATATTCTCGTTTTAGCCAGTCCNGCGCCCTATATCCTGAGTATCGGCATATTACTCCAATTCACCACTGGTTTATCATTGGCCTTTTCTTTGATAATCGCCGTGGGTGTGAGCCTGAGCTATATATGGTTGGGCGGTTTCAAAGCCGTGGTTCGCACCGATCTATTACAATTTGGATTCATGTTCCTGGGGTTTATACTTCTGCTCATTTTCTCCATGAAGTCTGCTGGTACATTTTCAGAGGCCGCAAACCATTTACCTGAAACCCATTTGACTCTCACCGGAGGAGCATCCTTCCAATATATTTTAGTCTGGTTTTTTATTG
This sequence comes from Fidelibacterota bacterium, assembly GCA_002716525.1. Lineage (GTDB taxonomy): Bacteria > Fidelibacterota > Marinisomatia > Marinisomatales > TCS55 > TCS55. Next base: position 7,198 of record PBBH01000016.1, read on the forward strand.
CTTTATGGACTTTTGTGGATCCTGGATTTTACCAGCGCTGCGCTGCATCTAAATCACCCAAAACGGCCCAAAACGGTATTTTGATTTCCATAGGATTCTGGTTCATTTTTGATATACTGACAATATCTACTGGCCTTTACGCCAAGGCATTATTGAGCCCTGGAGATCCATTGTTTGCCTATCCCCGCTTGGGNGCCATGGTCCTTCCTCCACTGGCATATGGTATTTTTATCACCGGATTATTATCCACTATTATGTCTACTATTGATTCTCTTGGTTTGATCAGCGCCATTACATTTGGCCGGGATATTATATGGCGGATTCAAACACCTGCCAACAGNGATCAAAAACCATGGACAAACGCTTCCAACGGACTTGTCCGAAAAGGACTTGTTGTAACGGCTCTGATTGCCTTGGGCCTAGCTTTTAGTATCCCGTCAGTTGTGAAACTTTGGTATGTTCTGGGGTCAATCATAGTCCCTGGACTTGTATTGCCATTTTTTCTTTCTTTCAGTGCAAAAAAATTATCAGGNCCAGATATCGTAATGATGATGGTTTTACCAGTATTGGTTAGCGTTATCTGGACCATTTCAGGAAATATTTTGGATAGCTATCCCTTAAATCTTGAACCATTCTATCCTGGAATCCTAACATCCGGACTTATTTATGGATTAAAAGTGACCCGTGGCAAAAGAAATTGAACGAAAATTCCTGNTGGATCTTGCGCATTGGCCAAACGAGGCTAAAGGCGTACATTTTGAGCAGGGATATATTGCAATCACTGATTCTGGTATCGTGCGCGTTCGCATCATCAGGGATGAAGTATCAACTTTAACNGTGAAATCAAGCGGAACCGGTTTATCAAGGGATGAATTTCAATATGAAATTCCNATGGACGAAGCCAAAGCGCTTTTNAAACTCTGTCAGAATGATATTATTGAAAAAACACGTTANCATGTAATAGTTGAGGGAAAACAATGGGANGTNGATCAATTCCATGGNAATAANGNTGGGCTNTGGATNGCTGAAGTTGAACTAANATCAGAGGATGAGCAGGTTACNCTTCCCAAATGGGTAACCAATGAGGTTACTGGAGATGAACATTACTATAATGCCTTTATTNCAAAACATCCCTACAATACCTGGAAAAAATGATTCAAATTATTTCCCTAATAATATCTGTATTTTTTTTATCGTTATCGCCTTGGAAGTCAATTCATTGGCAACGGATATATTCAGTTAGCGGTGTGGCCGCTTTTAAAGACGGATTCCTGGTGGTCCATGATAACAAGAAAAAAAATCAGCCTCGCGTCAGTTTCATTGATAAAAAGTACCAGATCACACCTCTCGTATGGCCAGATCCCGAACTGCCATATGATCTAGAAAGTGCTTACCAATTTCCCAATATTGAAAACCGGTACATTTTCATGGAAAGTACTGGCAAGTGCTATGAGGCTTCAGTTGATCCAAAAGATTATCGCATTGATATTCTTCATACCTATACTTTACCCAAGTTAAAACCAANAATGAATCTGGAAGGGATTGCTATCTTTCCATCCGGGCAAGGTCTCGTTATCATTTANGGAGATCGAGGCTCCGATTCNCGAAAATCTACTTTATTTACCGCCTTNTTTAACCCAAAGTCTAAATCATTTAAAGAAGTNAAAACTTTAACATTTGATTTGCCACAGCCGAAAAAGGATAAAAGAAATATNGCCGACTTAGCCTTAAAAACCGATGGCAGCCTCTGGTGCTCTGCTACTTCTGATCCTGGCGANGATGGACCGTTTTCAACTTTCATTTATGAATTGGGTCAATTCAGCCATGCNGGNGNNTTTACNCCAACNCANCCTGATTTACTGAAAGCAATAATGNCCTTTGATGGACAAAAGGTNGAAGCCATGATATTTCAGAAAGATAAGTTGGTTTTNATGACGGATAATGAAAATTNTGGNTCCACAATGAATACNATANNATATTAGATGCGAAAACTCNTGACCTTATTAATGTTTTCTATTGGTGTACTAAACAGCCAGATTAATCATCAAGATAAATTAGTAATCAAACGCAAACTTGGNNAATCAACAGTGACTGTTGATTTTGACNGCCGTACCAATGAAACCGGATTTTNTCATAAGCATATTGATTTNGGTGTTGCGTATCCNNTTCAGCAGTCATGGATTNTAGAATTAAAATACCGTGCNCAATANCGNACNAAAGAAGATACCTGGAGCCTAGAACATCGCCCACAANTTCAACTNATTAAAAATATTAATAGNCCAAGTGNTAAATGGCANCTNCGAACACGCATGGANTANCGGATNCGTGAAGGAAAGGAAGATGAAATNAGAAATCGAAGCCGGNTTCAAATCAAAGCNCCNAAACCNATNTCATCNTTAAAAATCACACCTTTTATCAATAATGAATNCTTTTTTGCACCNGAGACCTGGAAANACTATATAAACTGGGTCTCATTTGGTTTTGATTTACCAAANTCAAAAATCGGNAAACCAACTATATTTTACAAATATGTTANAACATTAATTGANGGTGAATGGGTTCCTACCTATACGTTNGTATTTAAATTAACTATCTAAACTATAAAAAATTCTACTCAGCNCCATCTGCATGGTGGCGTAANNCACNNTNNTAANAACTAATGATAAATAATATTTAAAGACGCAANAGGGNGCNNCTTTAACTTTTTNTATTCCATATCCGAGGAATATTCTCCCATTGTTGCNAAACCATTTAANTTTGCNCGTTTAAGTAATGCTNNNTGNGCNGCACCNACATTTTCTGTCTTTCCCATCCAAGCTTTCAGAGCCGGCTGCTGCAAAGCGCGACCATAGGAAAAGGATAGNTTCCATGGTTTATTACCNTCNACAATTTGATTNATTCGATTTAAATGAGCGGTNGCATCTTNATCNCTNTGNCCACCNGATAAAAANGCAATTCCGGGTACAGCGGCAGGAACCGTTCTAGCTAAACATTGCAATGTTGCATCGGCCACTTCATCAACACCAGCACGGTCGGACCCATCATAGCCCGAAAGTACCATATTCGGTTTTAAAACCATCTGTTCATAATTCACACCCTGAGAATACAGTTCAAAAAAGACGGTATGCAGTACTTCCTCCGTTACCACAAAACTGTCGTCAATATCATGATCACCCTCCATCAAGATTTCCGGTTCAACAATCGGAACCAAATCATTTTTTTGGCATAGTGCTGCATAGCGGGCCAAAGCGTGAGCATTGGTGCTAATGCAATATCCACTAGGGTTTTCTTCCGTAATATTGATGACCGCTCGCCATTTGGAAAAACGAGCTCCCATTTGACGGTATTCTTTTAAGCGGTCATCAAGACCATCTAATCCACTGGTNACTTTTTCACCCTCGCTGCCAGCAAGGTCATGAGCTCCAGTATCAACTTTAATCCCCGGNATCATNCCNTTNGNNNCTAAATATTCAGGGTAAGGTTTACCATCAGCCAATGATGACTGGTTTAAGGTTTCGTCGTACATAATAACACCACTGATATGATNTTCTATACCTTCNGCNCTGAATAATAAATCGCGGTAGGCATTGCGGTTTTCTGCTGTATTCTCCGTTTGAATNTGCGCCAAACGNTTGCCAATAGTTCCNGTACTTTCATCTGCAGCCAGAATNCCTTTCCCTGNTGCAACCATTGCTTCAGCTACAGCTTCCAAACTTTTTAGATTCAATCCCATAATTATTTCTCCAGCATTATTCAGTATTTTTGTTTAATATTTTTTCAATCACTTTGGCTGACCAATTTCATCCAAAAGTTGGTGNAACCAATCCTGATCTGTGTTGAACGGTTTTCCACCTTTGATGCGATCAAAATCAANCAAACTCAACTCANCNTTGTTCTCTTCATCCAATCCTACCACACCAGACTTACCCGCTACTGCCATTTGAGTTGCGAGCGCTCCGGATTTCATGATTAATTCTAAATCTTGGNCATTGGGCGNAGCACTNCGGGCNAAATAACCACTTTTCTGAACAAGAGTTTTATCCGCCTCCAACCGGCTAGCAAACTGTTTGGAGAACCACTGACCTGGATTGAGAGTGTCCAAGAGCAACATGNCCAAATGCATCCNGAATTACCTCTTCACCTGANGATTCTNTTTCNTTCANGATAGTTNCNGTNCCNGCNCCTTCACTTAAAAANATATTGACNGAGTCTTTTTTNTCCATNANCTTCATNAATCGNTCACACTCNTCATTGAAATTTATTTCNAATTCCGGNANATAAANTGCATCCACATCCCAGCGCTNTTGGTCAATCAAAAATTCTGGTAAAAAAGTCCGCTGTTTTAANCGNTCANGATATANNTNCGCNGTATAAGCTGTCAGCCAGCCACAATNTCGTCCCATCACTTCATGGATNATGAGNTGCCGTGAACTGGTNGTGTTTTCATTAGCNATATTNTCAAAAAATACAGCACCCTGNTCAGCAGCTGTCCAGGCNCCCAGNGANTGGGTAACAGGNAANANNTCATTATCNACNGTTTTNGGNAACCCTACNACAGTAAGNTCATGACCATTCTTTTTTAAATAAACTGATAATTGGGCTGCCATGGTATTCGTGTCATCCCCNCCAATANNATGNAAAATATTAACGNCATCTTTNANCAGTTGATTNGCNGCCACTTCTAAAGGATCTTCNCCAGGACTTAATNTAACCNTNTTTCACNCAGTCCTCAGCATTAGTCAATTTGACCCGGCTATTACCAATGGGGCTTCCTCCAAAAGAATACAGGANTTCTGCTTTTTCTTTGACCGTGTTTGGAATATTAATAGATCGTCCCAGTAATAATCCCTTATACCCATTGAGATAGCCCAATAGTTTTGAGTCTGGTACCAATTGATTATAATGATTAATCAAAGATCCAATAGATGCAGATAAACATGGAGCCAGACCGCCTGCTGTTAAGAATGCAATTTTCATTTATGACTTTATTTTAGAACTGGCAAATTTAACGTGGATTTTTTGTTCTCTTGCACAAAAAGTAATTATAGACCTATAATTACTAGCAAGTTTTAAGTGTCATGTGTTATAACAAGGAGGTTTTCTATGCACTTCAAGAATAAATACCTACGGATTCTGCTTCTTTTATTTATGGGGCTATCATTTATAATGGCAAAGGAAGTTTACAGTGAATCCCTGTTTAAAGCTTTAAAATATAGGAATATTGGACCTTTCCGCGGCGGTAGATCAGCGGCAGTAGTGGGTATTCCTGGTAATAAATTTGTAGCCTACTTTGGTGGCACAGGCGGGGGCGTATGGCAAACCAAAAATGCCGGTCAAACCTGGNATAACATTTCGGATGGATTTTACGGAGGGTCAATTGGTGCAGTCGCTGTTAGTGAATGGGATNCAAATGTCATTTATGTNGGCGGCGGTGAAGTTACTGTCCGTGGAAATGTATCCCATGGAGACGGTATTTGGAAATCCACTGATGCGGGGAAAACCTGGAAAGATGTTGGCCTGAAAGATTCCCACCGTATCCCCAGAATTCGTATCCATCCTAGAAACCCAGACCTGGTGTATGCAGCTGTACTTGGACATTTATCCGGCCCTAACGATGAACGGGGTGTATTTCGCAGTTCAGATGGAGGTGATACATGGGAGAAAATTCTGTATGTCAATGATGAAGTAGGTGCTTGTGATCTCATACTTGATCCAAATAATCCACGTATTATTTATGCATCTACCTGGCGTATCAAACGTACGCCATACAGCCTTGAGAGCGGCGGTGAAGGATCAGGCCTTTGGAAATCTACAGATGGAGGTGATACATGGAAAGAGATTACAAAAAACAAGGGATTACCTGAGGGAATCGTTGGCATCATTGGTATCACCGTTTCTCCTCTAAATTCTGATCGGGTTTGGGCCATTATTGAAAATCGAGATGGTGGATTATTCCGGTCAGACGACGCTGGGGAAACATGGATAAAAACAAGTTCTGATAATAACTTGCGCCAACGGGCATGGTATTATTCCCGCGTTTATGCTGACACGGAAAATGAAGATTTAGTGTATGTTCTAAATGTCCGATTTTGGCGTTCCAAGGACGGTGGGAAAACATTTAATTCCATACGCACACCACACGGAGATCATCATGATCTTTGGATTGATCCTCAAGATTCACAGCATCTAATTATAGCGGACGATGGTGGCGGACAGGTTTCTTTTGATGCAGGCGCAACCTGGAGCACTTATCATAACCAACCAACTGCTCAGTTCTATCGTGCAGATGTTGATAATCAATTTCCCTATCGCGTTTACGGTGGTCAGCAGGATAACAGCACAGTTTCAATTGCATCACGAACTACTTCTGGCGGCATCACAGAACGGGATTACTATCCTGTAGGCGGTGGTGAAAGCGCACANGTAGCACCCCATCCTGAAAATCCCAATATTGTTTATGCCGGATCTTATAGTGGATATTTAACCCGGTATAATCATTTAACTGGAGCGCGACAAAACATCACAGTTTATCCTGATAACCCAATGGGGCACGGCGTAAAGGATATGAAGTACCGCTTCCAGTGGAATTTTCCGATAGAATTTGATCCACATGATCCAAACACATTATATGTAGGGTCACAACACCTTCATAAAAGCACCGATGAGGGTCAATCCTGGGAAATCATTAGCCCCGATTTGACAACCAACACACTATCGATGCAGGATGAGTCTGGAGGNCCAATTACAAANGATGACACTGGNGTAGAATATTANTGNACTATTTTTGTGATTACACCATCCCCCCATGAAAAAGGTGTAATCTGGGTAGGCTCAGATGATGGTCGTGTAAACTTAACTAGAGATGGTGGAAAAACTTGGGAAGATGTCACGCCGAACATGATGCCAGAGTTTGGANTGGTCAATACCATTGACCAATCACCCCATGATCCGGCAACTGCATATATAGCTGTCACTCGCTATAAGTTGGATGACTTTAAGCCCTATCTATACAAAACTAGCAATTATGGAAAAACATGGAAACTCATTTCAAAAGGGATACCAGATGGTGCCTTTACACGCGTTGTTCGTGAAGATCCTGGGAAAAAGGGTTATCTCTATGCGGGGACAGAAACGGGAGTGTATATATCATTTGATGACGGCAAGAACTGGCAGTCATTCCAATTGAATTTACCCATCGTACCTGTTACCGATTTGGTGGTAAAAGAAAATGATCTGGTTGTAGCTACACAAGGGCGTTCATTTTGGATTTTGGACGACTTGACACCCCTGCATCAATTATCAGACCAAATCGCAAAGTCCAAAACACATTTGTATATACCCCGCAATACTTACCGACTGCCAGGCGGTTACGGGTGGGGTGGTCCAAGTCCAACGTCGGGAAAGAATCCTCCAAATGGAGTAATGACATTCTATTATTTGGACGAAAAACTCGACGCGGAGGATGAATTCACTTTGGAATACATGGAATCGGATGGTGATGTTATCAAAACTTACACCAATAAGAAGGATAAAAAGAATCCAGGGCGCCGCGGCCCCGCGTCTCGTGGGCCTGGTGCNNCCGCCGNTCCCGTCGCTGAGACGAAACAAGGTATGAATAGCTTCGTATGGGATATGCGCTACCCAGATGCCAAAAAGGTTCCTAACGCTGTGATGTGGGGAGGTTCTCATATTGGCCCGAAGGCAGTTCCCGGTGAATACAAAGTTCGATTGACTGTAAATGGTAATGCCCATACGGAATCTTTTTTCATCATAAAAGATCCACGGATAAAAACCACGCAAGCAGATTTTCAAGCTCAGTTTAACTTGCTGATGGACATTCGTGACCGAACAACAGAAATCAATGAAAAAATCCTGACCATGCGCAGCATTAAAAAGCAAATTAATACGTTGACCAGCTTAATGGATAAATCAGGGTTCAAAAATGATGAGCTTCTTACAGCGGGGAAAGAACTAACCAAAAAACTCTCTGCAATCGAAGAGGAGTTAATCCAGGTTAAGTCAAAGAGCGGCCAGGATCCGTTAAACTACCCTATCAAACTGGATAACAAAATTGCGACCTTGGTCGGAGTGGTTTCCAGCATTGATGCAAGGCCTACAGCACAATCGTACGGCGTATTGGAAGATCTCGTATCACAGGCACAGACCCATTATAAAAAAATGGACAAAGTGCTTACTGAGGACCTGTTTCAATTTAATAATATGGTCAGTGATGCAGCTGTTCCTGCTGTATTGATTATACCATCTGAAATGAGTAAAGAAAAATAAAGGTCAATTCTAATAATAAAAAAGCCCCCGTTTTAGTATACGACCCGGGGGCTTTTTTATTATGTATCCCTTAAATATTAAATCTGAATAAAATCCCTCCTTCAAATGTTTACAATAAGATGAATCCTATACTTTGGACACCAACCC
>PBBH01000017.1 GCA_002716525.1 Fidelibacterota bacterium
CCCTTCAAACCATTTAATTTCAGAATTATTAAAATCATTGTTTGAAACGCTATCCCATTTTTTTAACCAATCTAATCGTTTAGCTTGTTTAGCCCAGAATACATCTGAGTTTTCAACTGAATCGTGGTACATTTCTTCATATTGTTCAATGGTAGAAATGTGGGCACGATGGCTATCTTTATAAAATGGTCTCACAAATTGAGTGGGTTTCATGGGGTTCTTTTCTAAAAGTTGAGATGAAATTTATCATAGAATAGATATTAGAGGATATAAAAAAAGTCCGGAAAAAGCCGGACTTAATATTTGGGTGACTGATGGGACTCGAACCCACGACATCCTGAACCACAATCAGGTGCTCTAACCAGCTGAGCTACACCCACCATGAAAATTCAATCGAAACATAATAATTGAAGCCCCTGAAATTAAAAGTTTTCTCCTCACTTTCGAAAAACAAATTTCCAGGAACACCTATCATCATTATCCATTCAATATGATAATTTTAGGATTCAACTATTGTAATTTTTCCCATGCGCTTACTCACCAAATATATCCTCAAGCAGCTCTTTATGCCCTTTATTTTTTCGCTGCTGATTATTGTATTTGTTTTGTTCACTCAATTTCTTCTAAGAGCAATCGATCGTTTCCTAGGTAAGGGCCTAGACCTTACTACAATTTTTGAATACCTTTTCCTTAACCTTGGCTGGATCACCGCCCTGGCGGTACCCATGGCAGTCCTGATTGCCGCCCTCATGGCTTTCGGGCAGTTTTCAGAAGATAATGAAATTATTGCTATGCGTGCATCCGGAATTAGTTTTCTGACAATCGTACGCCCTGCTCTCGTATTTGGCTTTTCCATCGCAGTCTCCCTGATCCTGTTTAATGCTTTTATTATGCCAGAGATGAATTTCAAGGCGCGTATGCTTTCAGGGGATATTTACCGCAAACGTCCTGACCTTAATATTGAGCCCGGTTATTTCATGGATGACCTACCGGACTATAGCATGATTATCCGCGACAAAAAAGAAAATATCTTGAAAGATGTTCGGATATTCAGCAAAGGAATTGGCGAAACTCAGACTAGCATTCATTCCGAAACAGGAGAGCTTTCCACCATTGATGATGCCATTATATTGAACTTATTCAATGGCGAGATCCATGAACTGGACCTGAATGATTATGGTAATTATCGCCGGATCGAGTTTAATAAACATGTGATCACCATACCTGCTGACGACCTTTTTCTCAACCGCCGAGATACTACCAGCCGCTCCGATCGAGAAATGACCATTCAGATGATCCTCAATAAGCGGAAAGATATTTTTCATCGGATTGATATTGTAAATGGGCGTATTGGTCGAGCCTTTATGAGAACTGAAATGGATAGTGTTGTACCACCTAATTACGAAACCGCCCAACTATTGCTCACTAATTTTAAAGATGTTTACGCGGCTGATACATCCCATAGCGGTGATGAAATCTACCGCAAGGAAAAGGATATCAATATTACAGAACGTCAGCTACGAAATGAGTTTAACTTGCTCCGTAGTTACAATAAGTCGAATAATAAATATGAAGTAGAATTACATAAAAAATTCTCACTACCTGTGGCTTGTTTTTTATTTATCATGGTTGGTGCTTCACTGGGAGTGCTGTTTCGGAAAGGCGGTTTTACCATTGCCACCAGTTTGTCATTCGGTTTTTTTCTGGTTTATTATATTTTCATGATTGGAGGCGAAGACCTGGCCGATCGGACAATTTTATCTCCGGTCGTTGGTATCTGGTCTCCCAATGTGATTCTATTCATTATCGGCGCCTATCTAATGCTTCATACCGTCCGAGAGCAGCCGCCCCTACAGTTTAAGTTCAATATTCTGAAGCGCTTCAAAGAAAAGGAAGATGAATCCGAAGAAGCTGATTCAGCTTAAAGCCAATGGTGAAACCATCTCTAGGGCTGATCTGGAAGTGTTCATCAGCTCCTACGTCAACGGTAAAATCAATGACAATGATATGATTTCATTTCTAAAGGCCGTTCATGCTAATGGTATGACGAACGAGGAAATTATTGCTTTAACAGAAGTGATGCTTAATTCCGGTGAACAAATTGAATTCTCCGGTATGAATTCATATATTGCTGATAAACATTCTACTGGGGGAGTAGGAGATAAAGTATCCATTATCCTTGCACCCTTGATGGCAGCTGCGGGACTGGCTATTCCCATGCTTGCTGGACGAAGCCTTGGCCATACAGGCGGAACAATTGATAAACTGGAAACTATCCCCGGTTTTCAGACCAGATTAGAAATTCAAGAATTCAAAGCAATCGTGGAAAATCATGGCTTGTGCATTATGGGTCAAACGGAAAAAATCTGTCCCGCCGATGGTAAAATTTATGCGCTTAGAGATGTGATTGGTATCATCGATTCGATCCCATTAATCTGCGGATCAATTATGAGCAAGAAAATCGCAGAAGGCATTCAGGGCCTAGTGCTGGATATCAAGACCGGGAACGGCGCCTTCATGAATACGTTGGAGCGAGCGGTGTCATTAGGTGAAATGCTTCAGAAAGTTGGTGAAGGATTTGGCTTAAAAACAGATGTGATTTATACTAGTATGAATCAGCCGCTAGGCCGAACCGCCGGGATGGGATGCGAAGTTCAGGAATCCATCGATGCCCTACACGGAGACGGAAATGAAGATTTGATGGATGTTGTTTTTAAACTAGGNGGTAAACTTCTTGTTCAGGCTAAAGTTGCTCACTTTGAGAATGACACNATTCCNATCATGAAGAACCTGATTGAAAGCGGNAAAGCATATCAAAAATTTGAGNAAATGGTCACTGCNCAGGGNGGAGATTTATCAAATNTGGTTAAACANAATCAACCCCTTTATGAAGTAATCGTTCCAGCAGAAATTTCNGGCTATATNGAATCCATGAACACATTAAATATAGGGTGGGCTTGNGTAGAAATGGGATGCGGCAGACNAAATAAAGATGATTTACTTGATGTTACAGCTGGGATTGAATTTATGTCAAAAACAGGAGATAAAGTGAGCGCTGGTGATCCCTTATTCCGTTGTTTCAATTCTGACAACAATAAATTGAATTCTGCAATAAAATACCTTACGAATTCGGTTGTTATTGGACCGGAAATAGTAAATCCCACATTATTTTTTAGCGCGTAGGAGATTTTGGATAGAATCTAATNCCGGCGGTGAACTTTACATAGTTGCGATGGCTCGGTTCCACGGATGAATATTTCTGTTTCGAGCTGACATAAATTGGTAGGTTTATCTTTNGTAGTAGAACAAATCTTCATATCTATTACACCGTCTGGNCGCTCAAATTCTACTCGTTTCAAACCAAGTGTATCATGGGCTGATTTCATAAAGCNGGCCCAAGCAGGAAGGGCGGCACGTGAGCCATCCTGACNTTCACCCAAACTGACCCTCGGATCATCCACCCCAACCCATACACCTGCTGCCAATTGTCGAGAAAACCCTACAAACCAGGCATCGGTCCAGTTTTGGGTTGTGCCCGTTTTTCCTGCTGCAGGATGATAAAAATCAAATCGCCAACGGGCACTGCCACCCGTCCCAGCATCCANCACAGTTTGCAGTAAATTTGTCATAATATAAGCTGACTCTTCTCGAAGTACTTCTTCCCGAATGGGATAATATTCCTTAATTATATTTCCATACCGATCTTCAACAAGTGTAATACCAAAAGGTTGATTTAAGACACCTTTATTAGTAAATGATGAATAGGCATTTACTATATCCAGTAAATATACTTCTGACGTACCAAGAGAAATTGCATCCACCGCACGGATATTNGTTGTAATACCCATTCGTTCAGCCGTAGCCTTGACTTCCTCTGCCGGAACTAATTCCTTGACCACACGAATAGCAANGAGATTGATAGANTTTCGAATTCCTTCGCGCAGCGTAGTTAAACCACTGGTGGTNCCATCATAATTTNGTGGCATCCATTTTTCCCACTCTCCTTNTGAATTNAGCACGCGTAAAACCAGTGGCTGATTCAATAATTGTTTCGTAACGGGATAACCATTATCTATAGCTGTTGTATATACAAATGGTTTAAATACCGATCCAGGTTGGCGCTGNGCCTGGACGGCACGGTTATANTGATCATGATAATCTGGACGCCCNCCAACCATTGCGAGGATCGCACCAGACGTCGGGTCCAATGCGACAAAAGCACCCTGAACAAGAAGCTTATTCCTTAAATCCTCATATATCGACGTATCACCTTCCATCATCATTTTAACCGAATCCTTCGGGAAAATACCAAAGTATGCCAGTTGAGAAAATTCTTCTTCATCATTAAATAAACGCTTATTCAGCTTATCCTGATTTTGTTTTATCGATTGCATTAGAGCTTCTTCCGCTAAATCCTGTAGACGGGTATCCAAGGTGGTATAAATTTTGAGCCCGTCACGATAAATATTGACCCCAAGGTTATCGTCCTCTTTTTCCATGGTACGTCGGATATATTCTGTGAAATAAGGTGCTTTACCTTTCNCCTGGGTTTTAATAATATTTTCGGATTCAATGACCCTGGCCTCAGAATAAATATCTTTGGTAATAAAACTCTGATCACGCATTACACGCAATACTACATTCCGTTTATAATGGGCCCGCTCAGGATGGCGCACCGGGGAATACCGTGCTGGTGCCGGCAGAATCCCCACTAGCATAGCTGATTCGCCAAGCGTAAGTGAAGATGCGCTCTTGCCAAAATACTGTTTTGAAGCAGCTTGAACACCATAAGTACCATGACCGAAGTGGACATTGTTAAGGTACATCTCTAGAATCTCATTTTTAGTATAAGTTCGTTCAATTTGGATAGCTGTAATCATTTCCTTGATCTTCCGAACAATGGTTTTTTTAAAACCAATTGTATCATATAATGTTCGTGCCAGCTGTTGTGTCAGAGAACTGAATCCTTGTTTATAGCTAAAACTGAATAAATTAATAACAATGGCGCGAAAAACATCTCGCATAGAGATTCCCCAGTGATCATAAAAGCGACGGTCTTCAGATGAGATTAATGCGTTTTTCATATTATTTGGAATTTGATCCAGGCCAATAAAAATGCGTTTTTCCAAATACAGTTCATCCAAAATTTCACCATCCGCAGAATAAATACGTGTCACGAGGTCCGGGTCATAATTTTCTAATTGATCCAAGGAAGGCAGGTCCTGTGATAGATAAAAGATATAGCCAAATATTATTATTGCCCCCACTAAAACTAGGATGGAGGCACTTTTTAAATATTTCTTCCAGTCTGAAATGGAAAGTTTGAATGTCATATTGAAATTTAAGTCAGTGCCTGACCTAGAACAGTCAGGAAATTGATAAGGTTAACTCAAACTACTGGGAATTGGTTCCAAAAAGATCAGAAATTTATTTTTCTGGACGGATCATTTTTTCCGGTTGGACCAGCTGATCAAACTCTTCTCCACTCATGTAACCCAAATCGATGATTGCTTCGCGTAAAGATAAATTATCCTTGTATGCTTTTTTCGCCACTTCAGCAGCTTTATCATATCCGATATGAGGATTCAAAGTGGTTACTAGCATTAATGAATTATAAAGGTTCGAATGGATTCGTTNTTCATTGGCTTCGATACCATCAACGCAATGGACNCGGAAAGAATCACATGCATCAGTTAATAGTCGAATGGATTGAATAATATTATAAGCAATTACAGGGCGNTAAACATTCAGTTCAAAATTTCCGCTNGCGCCNGCAACNGAAATNGTGACATCATTGCCCATCACTTGCGTGCATACCATNGTCATAGCCTCACACTGNGTGGGATTCACTTTTCCCGGCATGATGGATGACCCNGGNTCNTTGGCNGGNATCANGATTTCTCCAATGCCTGAACGGGGACCGCTGGCCAGCCANCGAATATCATTAGCAATTTTAAATAANGATCCCGANACTGTTTTCAATGCACTGGATAGTTCTACAATGCTATCNTGTCCTCCCAGCGCTTCAAATTTGTTTTCAGCAGTTTTGAATGGAAGACCTGTTAAATTNGAAATCTCATTTGCAACTTGTTTCCCGAATCCTTCAAATGANTTGATCCCAGTTCCAACAGCTGTACCGCCCATGGCCAGTTCATAACAATGATCCAAAGATTTTTCAATTCGGGANACCCCATGGCGCAGTGCNGATGCATAGCCGGAAAATTCTTGCCCCAAACTGAGAGGTGTTGCATCCTGTAAATGAGTACGGCCTAATTTGATAATTGCATCAAATTCTTTTTCTTTTTTAACCAAGCTTTTNAGCAATTTNTNGAGTCCTGGCAATAACTGGTTTATAGTTGNTTCTACAGCGGCAATATTGATGGCCGTTGGGAAGGTGTCGTTTGTGGATTGACCCATATTCACATGATCATTGGGATGGACAGGATCCTTACTGCCAAGTTCTCCTCCTAGNTTTTCAATAGCTCGGTTGGCAATTACTTCATTAAAATTCATGTTGGATTGTGTNCCGGAACCAGTTTGCCAAACNACCAAAGGAAAATGATCATCCAAATTACCATCAATTACTTCATCAGCGGCTTCCCGGATAACGCCTGCCAGCTTTGAATCTAATTTTCCNGCTTTTTCATTGACACTGGCTGCTGCTTTTTTTAGGATACCATATGCGCGAATGAGTTCCCGTTGGAATCGTTCTTCTCCAATTTTAAAATTGTTGAGTGAACGCTGTGTCTGNGCACCATAGTACCGATCATCCGGTACNTCCAGAATACCCATACTATCTTTTTCTTTACGGAATCCCAANGTAAGGATCNTTACNTTTTATTTCACAANCCAGGTATCCCCCGCATCCAGCAAATCCTGGACAGAGCNGATACCTTTCTGTTTGANTGCTTTATNNATCTGANCNNACATTANATCTTCATANNTAGGNGCATCNATTGCATACAGCACCCCAATGGGATCTGGAAAATCATCTTGGTGCGTCATATTTGAAAGTAGAGAAGCAATGACATAATCCCCTTCATCGTGNACCAACAGATCATCCACNCTCCACTTTTTCCCAATCGNTACAACAATTGGTTTNTTACCATCAAGNCGTATTCCNTTGTTCTGTTTTGCACCAAATAGCATTGGCTGACCATTCTCTAGCCACAANACCTTATCCGCTTTGCTTTCTTTGTCCGTCATCGGAGCAAAAGCACCATCATTAAAAATATTGCAGTTCTGATAGATTTCTATAAATGCAGTCCCCTTATGACTGTAGGANCGNNTAATTATTGCCTGCATGTGTTTGGTTTCTATATCGATTGTACGACANACAAAGGTTGCCCCCGATCCTAATGCCAATGCNAGCGGGTTGAAGGGACGATCCAATGAACCCATNGGTGTTGATCTTGTTACTTTGCCCAANTCGGAAGTGGGCGAATACTGCCCTTTGGTTAAGCCATAGATGCGGTTGTTGAACAGCATCACGTTTANATCCANATTTCTGCGAAGCAGGTGAATCATATGNTTACCACCNATGGAAAGTCCATCTCCATCGCCNGTCACTACCCAAACGGAAAGATCCGGGTTGGACAGTTTCACGCCGGATGCAATGGCAGGAGCGCGACCGTGAATAGTATGAAACCCATAAGTGTCCATATAATATGGAAAACGGCTGGAGCAACCAATACCGGAAATAAAAACGAACTTTTCTTTATCAACTCCTAAATCTGGAAATAATTTTTGTGCTTGAGCCAGTATGGCATAATCACCGCATCCAGGACACCAGCGAACTGCTTGATCTGATGTGAAATCGGCCCGGGTATATGTTTTTACTTTTGTTTCTGGCATATTTCTTACCCTATTAAATCTTTTGCTGTTTCCTGGATATCCGCGGAACTAATTGGTTTTCCCCTTACCAGGTTTAGACCTTTTGCATCAACTAGGAATTCTGAACGAATGATTTTGATCAGTTGACCATAATTGATCTCGGGAATCAGTATATTNTTAAATTTGATGAGAATTTCACCTAAATCATTTGGCAGTGGGTTGACCCAGCGCAAGTGGACATGACTGACTTTTTTCTTTTCATCCTGGAGAGATTCAGCAGCTGATCGGCANGNACCTTTGGTCCCACCCCAACTGAGTAGTAACAGATCNCCACTTTTCTTACCAAATATCTCTGTNGGTTCAAATTCATTGGCAATATTTTTCACTTTCAAAGCACGTGTTTCAACCATATGATGGTGGTTATCTGGATCGTAACTCACNTTACCTGTAACATCTTCTTTCTCCAACCCACCAATGCGGTGCTCAAGCCCTTCCGTTCCAGGAATGGCCCAGGGCCGGGCCATTGTATCCTTATCCCGGAGATAAGGCATAAACTGACCATCAGCAATTTTGGACTTATCCGNGAATGTTACATCAAAGGGCGGCAAATCATCTATCTTTGGTACCTGCCAGGGTTCAGAGCCATTGGCCAGATAACCNTCTGTCAGCAGTATCACNGGCGTCATATATTTNACGGCAANGCGGCAAGCTTCATAGGCCACGAAAAAACAATCTCCCGGAGTGGCAGACGNAATTACCGGGATAGGCGCTTCCCCGTTGCGGCCATANAGTGCNTGAAGCANATCAGATTGTTCTGTNTTTGTTGGTAGTCCCGTACTNGGTCCACCGCGCTGAACATTCACNACCACTACTGGAAGTTCAGCCATAACAGCNAAACCCAATGCTTCNCCTTTNANGGCAATTCCGGGNCCTGATGTGGCTGTAACNCCCAGATTCCCNGCGAAGGCAGCTCCGATAGCCGATGACACACCGGCAATTTCATCTTCAGCCTGAAAGGTTTTTATACCCAAATGTTTCCACGCAGATAATGTATGCAGAATATCGCTGGCTGGCGTGATGGGATAACCGCCATAATAAAGTCCTAGACCGGATTTTTCTGCTGCTGCTGCCAGNCCCANGGAAAGAGCATAATTTCCTACAACATTTCGATAAGTCCCAGCAGGCAGGCTGGCTTTATNAACAGTATAGCGTGTAGTAAAAATTTCCGTCGTATCCCCATAATTATAACCAGCATCCATAGCACGGGCATTNGCTTCCACTAATTCAGGTCGTTTNGCAAACTTAACCTTCAACCAGTTTTTAGTCGATTGCATGGGNCGGTCATATATCCAAAATAATAATCCGAGCGCGAAAAAGTTTTTAGTCCGGTCCACTGTTTTTGGCGGCANTTTCATATCTTCGCAGGCCCGTTTCACCATATTGCTCATTTCAACATCGTAAACAGTATAATAATCNTCTAGACTGCCATCTTCCAAAGGGTTGGCTTCATAACCGGCTAATTTTAGGTTCTTAGGCGAAAAGGCGTTGGCATTACAGATAACAGTTCCCCCAGGNGCTAGTTCCTGCTGGTGTACTTTCAGAGCCGCTGGGTTCATGGCCACCAATACGTCCGGTGCATCACCAGGAGTGTGGATATCCTTGGAACTAAATTTAATCTGGAAGGCGCTTACTCCAGCCAGGGATCCCGCCGGGGCCCTAATTTCTGCTGGAAAGTCAGGCAGGGTACTCAAATCATTACCCACAATGGCAGTGGTTTCCGTAAAACGGCCACCGGTAAGTTGCATCCCGTCACCAGAATCTCCGGCAAACCGAATGACAACTTCATCTACCTGTTGCGTGGTTTTGCTCATGAGGTTTGCTCATTAATCATGGTGTTGGATTTTGTTTATAAGAATGAATATTATTCTGTTTAGTTGGATGATTTCAACGTGTTTTAATTAATTAAAGACATGCTTATAGGCTTTTATCCGCAGGACAATTTACAGACCTGAATTAACGGAAAACAACGGATTGTGAACGAAAAATAGGGTTCTTGCAGTATTGGTTTTCCATCTTTAAAATCAATGAGAGGGAATTATGGTTGACCAGAAAGATGCTCGACAATTATCCATGTTCCCGGAAGTCTCCGGGGATGGATCTATACCATCCATTTCGACAATGCCCGATTTTGATAAGGCTTTAGGCAACCTGATTAAAATGAGTGACTTGGGTGCTTTTATCCAACTTAATATCCAGGGATTAGAAAAAAGTTACAGCCTTAATCTCAGCGATTATCCCATACCTGATGATTTTATCCAACTCCCCCAGAATTATTCTCCCTTAAACCTTCATTTATTCCCTTTGCGACTACGGAACCGAATTAAAAAAGAAATTTATGATATTCGGGCTTTTTTTAACCGGGGAAATTCTTTTAAAACATCATTCGGTTATTTTTTATTTCGATCGCATTTCAGTGAATGGAAGGAATTCATTCAATCCCATAGGAAAATCTTGGTTGAATATTTATCAGAAAAATTAGGAAAAGGAAAATATGGACAATATTATCTTACCATGTTAACCGAAGGATATGAATTAATCCAGACAGTTTCTGATATTACCGCACCTTGGGATTTCAAGGACAACATTCTTTTAAAAGATATTGAGGCTGAACGAAAATCACTGGCAGAAAAGGGTACAACAATCCAAAGTTTAAAACCCACTGAGATTGAATTCCCTTTTCAATTGATAGTTTTAAAAACGATTCATATTCCCATGGTACTGCATCTATTCCTGCATCAAATTCAAATATTATCTGTATTTAAATCGATCCATTTAGATTATTTGGCTGATCGCGAAATCAATACAATTGAAGATATCAGAAGGCTCATAGAAGGCCTTTAACCTCCCCTTAAAACACCCTAATTTTCACCTTATGTCAAAGTACAATCAGATTAAACTTACCGAATATTCCCACGGCTCCGGCTGAGCTTGCAAGATTGGTCCTGAGGACCTGGCCCAGGTACTGGGTAATCTTGAAAATGCTTTTGAGGAAGATGTCATCGTAGGATTTAATGGCGCCGATGATGCCGCCGTGGTGCGTCTGGATGGTGGTAAACTGGTAGTGCAAACAGTGGATTTTTTCACACCAATTGTCGATGATCCGTATCATTTTGGGCAAATTGCTGCAGCCAATTCCCTGTCTGATATTTATGCCATGGGCGCGAATCCCCGCTTCGCTCTAAATATTGTTGGCTTTCCGATTAATGATTTACCCAAATCAATCTTAAGTGAAATTCTTCGCGGTGGAGCAGATAAAACAAAAGAAGCGGGTATACCCATTGTTGGCGGCCATTCCATCGATGATAAGGAACCAAAATATGGATTGGTGGTAACTGGCGAAGTCGAAGAAGAAAAACTTGTGAAAAACATTGGCGCGAGACCTGGCGATGCTCTTGTGTTGACTAAACCTTTGGGAACTGGTATTATTTCTACTGCAATTAAACGCGGTTTAGCCTCTGATCAAATAGTGCAAAATACTGTGAAATGTATGGCGACACTCAATGATTCTGCCTCAAAACAGATGCATGAATTTGACGTTCATGCCGCCACCGATGTAACTGGATTTGGGCTGCTGGGCCATCTATTAGAAATGTGTAAAGCCAGCAATGTTTCTGCTGAAGTTCAATTTAAGGAGCTATCTTTTCTAGATGGTGTACTGAATTTTGCCAATGATAATGTTATCCCAAGCGGAACACAGCGCAACCTAGAATATGCCTTAAAATTTATTTCTTTTTCCGATCATCTAAATGAAACACACAAACTCATGACTGCTGATGCCCAAACATCAGGTGGTCTGCTGGTGGCTTTACCCCAGTCCCAGGCGGAAGAATATGCACATCAGTGTTATGAATCTACTGGCCTTCCGGCGAAACAGATCGGCGTTTTTTCCCGAAAAAGTAAATATAATATTTTTATAAAGTAGCCAACGGGACTATGCATCTTTTATTCACAAAAAATTATAAATTTAAATCTATATACGATAATTTTAGTCGTATTTAATTCTTGGAGCACATTTATTGATACGGGTAATTTCCCAAGTAGGATAAATCAATATGTTAAAGATTACACGTAAAGTCGAATATGCTCTTATCGCGCTGCGGCATATGCAATTGAAAGAATCAGAGGAATTGACCAGTACCAAGGAGATTGCTACACGCTATGGTGTCCCNCAACAATTGCTGGCCAAGACACTNCAGCATATGGCACGCGATGGGATTNTTGAGGCNGTACAGGGCNCTGCTGGNGGATACCGTGTTGCNACNAATTTAGATAAGATNTCCATGAAAGATTTTTTTGAAAAGTTGGAAGGGCCATTNGGTATGATGGATTGTTATTTTGATTCNGACTGCATCCAGATTGGANCCTGCAATATTCGTGTTCCGATTCAACGNATNAATGATAATATGCGCAATTTATTTTCACAAATGTCTGTGCAGGAGGTTACTCAGTAATGGCCCAAGTCAAAAAAAATCAAGTTATCGAAATTTTGAAGCAGTGTTATGACCCTGAACTNCCAGTAGACCTCTGGAATTTGGGGCTGATTTATGATATTCAAATCCAAAAAGCCTATGATGAAAAGATTTCGGATGTAAATATTTTAATGTCTCTTACAACACCCGGCTGTNCTATGGGANNNCAAATGNCCCAGGATATNAANANTAAACTGGAGACTTTGGACGAAGTNAATCANGCATTNGTAGAAGTGACCTTTGATCCNCCCTGGAATCNAGAAATGATNACCGANGAAGCTCGGGGNAAATTGGGNCTNGGTNTNTCTGGACCNCAAGAAAAACAGGANTCCAATATNAANATGGAGTGGGAATAATGGATACACAAACGAATACANANGAAATTTTTGACGCAGGTATCAGTGTAACAGAAAGAGCNGCCCAGCGCCTGGNNGCGGTAATGGAANCGGAAGGGAAAAAAGACCANGGCCTGCGTATGGAAGTAACAACAGGCGGATGTTCTGGCATGAATTATAACATGTCATTTGAAAAAGAACAGAGAGAATTTGATAAAGTGTTCGAAAGCCAGGGCCTAAAAATTTTTTGTGANCTAAAAAGTTATCTTTATCTGAAAGGAATTAAGATCGACTTTTCTACTGATATGCTCAATGGCGGCTTCCAGATAGTCAACCCCAATGCCGAACGTACCTGCGGCTGTGGAACCTCATTTTCTGCTTAAATAATGACAAAACGCAACCAAATAATCGATTCGGCGATCAGCCAGGAATACGAATATGGTTTCGTCACTGATATTGACCAGGAAACGATTCCACCTGGTTTAAATGAAGATGTTATCGGCATAATTTCATCTAAAAAGGATGAGCCGGAATGGATGTTGAAGTGGCGCCTGAAAGCCTATCGTCAATGGCTAAAAATGGAAGAGCCCGATTGGTCCAAGCTCAATTACCCTAAGATTGATTATCAAGCAATTTCCTATTATGCAGCACCAAAGCCAAAAGAAAAACTAAAAAGTCTNGATGAGGTCGATCCGGAATTATTGGAGACATATAATAAGCTTGGCATTCCACTGGAAGAACAAAAGTTGCTTTCAAATGTTGCCGTAGACGCTGTATTTGACAGTGTTTCCGTAACGACTACCTTTAAAGAAGAATTGGAAAAACATGGAGTCATTTTCTGCTCCTTTTCCGAAGCAGTTAAAAACCATCCAGATCTGGTTAAAAAATATTTGGGCAGTGTTGTNCCNACCACTGATAATTATTTTGCTGCCCTTAATTCAGCTGTATTCAGTGATGGTAGTTTTGTTTACATCCCTTCTGGTGTACGCTGNCCAATGGAGCTTTCTACCTATTTTAGGATTAATGCCGCCAACACTGGTCAATTTGAGCGGACCTTAATCATTGCTGAGGCTGGCAGTTATGTCAGCTATCTGGAAGGATGTACTGCCCCCATGCGCGATGAGAACCAACTTCATGCAGCAGTAGTGGAACTGGTAGCACATAAGGATTCTCAGATCAAATATTCCACAGTGCAGAACTGGTATCCCGGTAATCCTAAAACCGGCAAGGGCGGTATCTATAATTTTGTCACCAAGCGTGGAATCTGCCTGGAAGAAAACGCCAAAATCTCCTGGACTCAGGTGGAAACGGGTTCAGCNCTCACCTGGAAGTACCCCAGTTGTATTCTTAAAGGTGATCATTCAATTGGTGAATTTTATTCTGTAGCGCTTTCCAACAATTTTCAACAGGCCGATACCGGAACAAAAATGATTCACCTGGGCAAGAATACACGTAGCACTATCATTTCGAAAGGAATTTCCGCTGGCAANGGCCAAAACACCTATCGCGGTGGAGTCAAAATCATGAAAGGCGCGGAAAATGCCCGGAACTATTCCCAGTGCGACTCCATCCTGATTGGAGATCAATGTAGTGCGCANACTTTTCCATATATTGATGTTCGAAATTCCAGTGCTCAAATGGAGCACGAAGCCTCCACATCTCGGATTGGAGAAGATCAACTTTTCTACTGTAATCAACGGGGTATACCCATGGAAGATGCNGTATCAATGATTGTTAATGGNTTCTGCAAGGATGTATTTAAAGAACTGCCAATGGAATTTGCAGTGGAAGCACAAAAACTGATGGAAGTGAGCTTAGAGGGAGCAGTCGGATAATACACAAATTNGGTGGAAAATTAATTTTTCTACCCATCTTATAATCCCACAATTTGAATGTTAAAAATAAAAAATCTACANGCAGGTATCGATGGAAAGGCAATTCTCAAAGGAATAAACCTTACAATTCAGCCAGGGGAATTGCATGCCATTATGGGCCGTAATGGATCTGGCAAAAGCACTTTGGCTAATGTGATCACTGGCCGGGATAATTATGAAGTTATAAAGGGGGCCATTTTATTTAANAATATAGACTTGCTTGGCATGACTCCTGAAGACCGAGCACTTTCGGGTATATTCATGTCATTTCAATATCCTGTTGTCATACCAGGGGTAAATAACACTTATTTTTTACGCGCCGCACTTAATGCCAAACTTAAACATCAAGGCTTAAAGGAAATTAATGCNGCCGATTTTTTGCGTCTTATCCGCGAAAAACTGAATTTGATCCAAATGGATGAAAAATATTTGAACCGTGGAGTGAATGATGGATTTTCTGGTGGCGAAAAGAAACATAATGAAATTCTACAAATGTTAACCCTNGANCCGGCACTTTCTATTTTGGATGAGACTGATTCTGGGCTCGATATAGATGCTCTAAAAATTATAGCGAATGGGGTAAANAATTTTCGCAATAATGATCGTTCCTTTTTGGCAATTACCCATTACCCTCGATTATTGGAGTATATGAAACCTGATTTTATCCATGTTCTCATTGATGGAGAGTTTGTTAAATCCGGGGATGCTTCTTTGGCNTTTGAACTGGAAGAAAAAGGGTATTCCTGGCTGGAAGCATGAACTATTTACAAAAACAATTTGACGCCCTTTTAAAGTATTGGCCCAATGAGGATCAAGCACTGCGAGATGTCCGTTTGAAGTCATTTGACCAATTCAAAACTCTGGGATTCCCAACNAAAAAATGGGAAGAGTGGCAATTCACAGATTTTTCTGCTATTGAAAAAACAGATTATCGTTTATCCTGGGCCAGCGATNTGCCCCAGATCCCGGAGAAAATTCCCGGTCAAATTGATGATTGTCATATTGNCNTTATTATTAATGGGCATTATCAACCNCAATTATCCAATATTCCAGATGGCGTAACTNTTGTAACCGGATTGGATCATTTCAGATCTAATCCAGAATTATATGNAATCAACGGTAGTAAAAACCCATTCTTGGCACTGAATACATCTATGATGAATTCAGGANTGCACGTCCTTATTAAGCCAAATACGGTCATAGAAAAACCCATGCAATTGATNTACTTCATGACTGAATTTTCCGATCCTTTAATGAACCACCCAAGATTCATTTTTCACATCGGAAAAAATGCCCAGGCAAACATTATTGAACATTATTTAGGCGTCTCNACCCTTCCCTATTTTGTTAACTCGGTTACCCAAGTTATTCTGGNTGAAAATGCAAGATTATTTCATGTTCGACTCCAAGANNAATCCCCCACTGGNAGNTACACAGCTTCAACTCATTATGAAGTTAAATCGAATGCTCANCTCAATGTCACTTCGATCACATCAGGGAGTCAATTATTCCGCCATGATATTCAATTGGATCTCCAAGGCAAGGGNTCAGAAGCAATTCTCAACGGCCTGTCTTTAACCAATAATTCCCAACATCAAGATCAACATGTAGTGGTCAATCATGAGAATGACGCCTGCCAAAGTCATCAGTTATTCAAATATATTTTAGCGGATAAATCGTCAGGTGTTTTCAATGGTAAAGTNGTCGTACATAAGGATACCAAACAGACTGACGCGAATCAATCCAATAAGAATTTATTATTGAGCCCTAAAGCACTGATGAATGCAAACCCTCAATTGGAAATCTATTCAGAAGATGTGAAATGCGCCCATGGTTCTACTACAGGTCAAATCGATCCGGAAGCACTTTTTTATCTCCGCTCTCGTGGGATCGACCTAAAGAAGGCCTCCGAACTTATTACCGGCGGTTTTGCAAAGGACATTCTTGATTCCATTAAGAATGAAAATGTGAAATCATATTTAATTAACAAAATCGAGGATTGGTTGAAAAGTGTTCTAAACGATGGCTGATATTAACAGCGACAATGGAATCAATTCGGGATGAGTTTTCTTTATTTACCAATCCCCATGATAAATATGTCTTGTTAGTGGACATGGCTAATGATACCGCCGGGCTGGCCCCGGAACATCGTATTGATGATAATAAAATCCTGGGATGTACATCTCAATCATGGATCGTTAAAGAAAAATCTGGGGATACGTTTTCTTTCCGCACTGACTCAGATGCGATGATCGTTAAAGGTTTATTATCACTAATTGAACGCGTATTTAATAAACGTACGAAAGAAGAAATTTTAACAATTGATGGCAGCAAATTTCTGTTTTCAATTGGTCTCGGTACGGTGATCAGCAGCCAACGAACCAACGGATTTAGTAATGCTATTCGGAAAATTCAAACAGAATTATTGGATTAAATATGTATTCTGATACTGATGAACAGATCATTATTGAAAGAGATTGTGAAGCGACTCTAATCCCCTTTGGTAATAAAATTACCTTAAAAAAAGGAGAAGAAGCTCATATTACCCAGG
>PBBH01000018.1 GCA_002716525.1 Fidelibacterota bacterium
CATCCCCAATTCAAATGTCGGCGCAGGAAATTCTCTGCCATCATAACTCCACATAGTGGCTTGGGCCAGTTT
Organism: Fidelibacterota bacterium; assembly: GCA_002716525.1. Lineage (GTDB taxonomy): Bacteria > Fidelibacterota > Marinisomatia > Marinisomatales > TCS55 > TCS55. Next base: position 73 of record PBBH01000018.1, read on the forward strand.
TGCTTTGATGCTGCGATTGGGGGCAAAGGCACTGTTGTCCATACCGATTTTGTTCAGAATATGCTCCTGCATATAATCGACATAGGGTTGACCATAAATATGCTCCAAAGTATAGCCAACTACGGCTATGGCAGCGTTAGAATATTTGATCTTGGATTCCGGTGCATAGACCAGCGTAGAAGGAATGATGCTTTCAATAGTTCTTTTTAATGAAATCTCATCATCAGTAAAATAATTGCCCAGCCGAGGCTCCCGCAGTAATCCAGAACGATGGGACATCAACTGGCGAAGGGTAATGGGCTTTCCGTAAGGGTTATTTGGTTTAAAATCAGGTAAATAGGTTTGGATTGCTGCATCCAAGTCAATTTCTCCGCTTTCCACACGCTGCATAATGGCCATATCAGTGAATAATTTTGACACCGATCCTACCCTGTAAACTGTGTGGGCATCAGCTTGCTTTTTTGTTTTCTTGCTTTCAATGCCAAAGCCCTGGGACCACACAATTCTCTGGTCATCTACCAGCACAATGGAAATGGCATTTAAGTTTTTGCTGGTAATTTCATATTCAATTGCATCGCTCAGTTTGCTGGCCACACTTTCATAACCACTGACTGGGGCAATATTCTGAGGCGACTGCTCACAGGAGCAGAACCATAACAGGATGGTGAAAACAATTGAAAACGATTTGAAGGTGCGTATTGTCATAATCAGATTCTCGTATTAGCTTAATGGTTCATTTAGGCCGAGGACTTACCAGACTTTATCATAAAAAATAAAACAATCAGTCTGTAATACCATGAAAATAAAACGAATTCTTGCATATCAAGTTGATCTGCCCCTGCATGAAGGAGCCTACAAATGGTCCGGCGGTAAATCGGTGGAAGTTTTCGATTCTACCATTGTAGCTGTAGAAACAGATGATGGCCATGTAGGTTATGGTGAATGCTGCCCCCTTGGGCCTTTCTACCTGCCTGCTTATGCCGGTGGCGTCCGGGCCGGAATTAAGGAACTGGGACCCCATCTTATCGGCCAGGATCCAACCCAGACATCCAGTCTCAACCAGCTAATGGACAGCTGTCTGAAAGGCCATCCCTATGTGAAATCACCCATTGATATGGCCTGCTGGGATATCAAAGGCCAAGTAGCAGCGATGCCCGTTTGCGAAATGCTGGGTGGCCGCTGGGGAGAGGATTTTGTTCTTTACCGGGCGATTTCTCAGGGTAATCCGGAAGCCATGGCGGAAAATGTGAAAATGTACCGGGATGAAGGCTACCGGCGCTTTCAGTTGAAGGTTGGCGGAAATCCCGATGAGGATATTGCCCGAATCCGCTTAGCGGCAGAAGTCTTGGAGACAGGAGACAAACTTGTAGCCGATGCCAACACGGGTTGGCTGATGCATGAAGCGGCCCGAGTCGTCCGCGCCGTAGATGACGTAGATGCATATATCGAGCAACCATGCGCAACTTATGAAGAATGCCTTTCTATCCGCGAGCGAACCTCTCACCCATTTATATTGGATGAAATTATTGATGGTATCGATGTATTGGTCCGTGGCCACAGCGATGGTGCCATGGATGTGGTCAATATCAAAATTAGTAAATTTGGCGGCATTACTAAAGCAGCCTTGGCACGAGATCTTTGCGTACAGCTAGGAATCGCCATGACGATTGAAGATAGTTGGGGCGGAGATGTTACCACCGCCGCAATTGCTCACCTGGCCCACAGTACCCCTACGGAATTCCTTTTTACTGCTACCGACTTTAACAGTTACGTTACTGTCACCACTGCTGATGGCGCTCCCCAGCGGAACAACGGACGGATGAGCGCTTCAGATAAAGCGGGGCTGGGTATTGCCCCAAAAATGAATGTACTGGGCAAACCGGTACTGGAAATTAATTGAAAAATTTTCCCTTGGACTTTAATGATATTTATGCTGATCTTTTCCTGACAAATGGCTGACCAAGAACAGAATAACTCGGGCGGATTTTCCAAAACAACCAACTTTAAATGGCTGGCAGTGGGAATTGCTCTATTTACTGTAATCGGTTTTGTGATTCCGACGCCTACTAGTATGATCGAGAAGGCGGCCGCTATGGGACAAAACCTAAGCGCTGATCAAATCGCTGCCAATGCAAAAAATGTCCAAATCATTATCGCCCTCCTGTCTGCGTGTGTAATCTTTTTTGCCACTGAGGCTATTCCCATGCCCGCCGTGGCCCTACTGATTGGGCTGGTTCAATTATTTTTTGGTATTACAGAACCGTCCAAAATTGTATCCACCTATGCTCACGATGCAGTATGGTTTATCGCTGGTTCTCTGGCCATTGGGGCCACCTTAGTTAAATACGGTCTGGATAAGCGCATCGGCATGCTGGTGATGAATATTTGCGGAACGAATACTCGCATGATCGTGGTCGGCCTGCTCCTGGGAACAGCTATTCCATCCGCTTTTATTAATGAAGCTTCTATCGCACCAATGTACATCCCTATCGCAATAGCTCTCTATACCCTTACCAATAAAAATACCCCGGCACCAAACCTGGGAAAACTGTTGATGATGTCTATTGCTATTGGCTGCATGATTGGCGCGCCTATGAGTCCTTCTGGTGGTGCTCGAAATGCTATTATGATCGGTTTTCTATCCAACGTTGGCGTGGAAGTGTCTTTTTTTCAGTGGATGTCCATGGGAGTATTTTATACTCTCGCCATGACTGCCCTCATGTCCTTCATCCTACCTCTTTTATTTAAACCAGAGGTCAGCGATCTTTCCGAAGCGGTGGGCATCTTAAAAAGTGACCTGAGTAAGCATGGGAAAATGACGGGTAAACAGTGGCTGGTCATAGGCATTATGTTTATGGTAGTCTTCATGTGGATTACAGATAAATCCATCACAAAGAGTCTGTTAGGTTTTTCTCTGGGTCTAGGTGGTGTGGCCATTTTTGGGGCCGTCCTCTATATGCTGTTGGGCCTCACATCCTGGCAGGATTATGAGGAAAGTGTCAGCTGGGGCGTCATCATTCTCTATGCCGGCGCTATTAGCCTTGGAACAGTTTTTCGAACATCCGGTGCAGCTGGATGGCTGGCAGATAGCATTATTAACACCTTGGAACCCCTGGGAATCAATTCTGGCACAGCCCTGATTCTTCTGGTAGTTGCAATTGGCGCCAGTCTAACCAACCTTATGAGCGCTGGTGCAACCGTAGCAGTTATCGGCCCTGTGGTGCTGGACATGGCTATCACATCAGGCACAAACCCATTGCTGGTGGGTGTTGGCTTGGCTATTTCTACTTCACTGGCCTTCTGGCTGGTCATTGGGACACCGGCCAGTTCCATCGTGTACGCTGCCGGTCAGTTAGAAGCAAAAGATTTTATTCGTATGGCCATGTTGGCCTGGCCTGCAGCCTTGTTGGTCATGGCTGCCATGGTCATATTTTACTGGGGAACAGTTTTACAAATCCCCGCAATGCTGCAATAGGATAGCTATATGAATCAACTACTTACCCTTCTCATTGTTCTTGTTGTTTTTCTGATCATCATACTTGCTGGCCGAAAAGACCGGGTGGGTAAAGCCGACGCAGCCAAAGAATCTGGTAAAAAAGAAAGAGATGAATGGGCCAAAGAAAATGTGCTTAGTGCATATCAAGTGCAAAATAAACGTGACGAATTAACCAGTACAATTGACAAAAAATTAGGGGCAGATACCCCCGATGCGGGCATGCTGAAAAAAATTGTAAATGAATGGGCTGAATTAAAATTAAAGAGGTTTGCCGAACGCCGGTCCTGGGTCCGGGAGCCTGAGAAAAAAGAGGATTAGCAATTTAATTGATGCTAAAAAGCCCCTGTTTTGCAGGGGCTTTTTGATTTATAAAAGAGACATCTTTAATCCGCATATTTATCCGCTCCCATAAAATGGAGTGAAACATATGCTTTATCACCTACAACCCAGCTATCGTGCGGTTTAGGGGAAACATAAAAAATATCCCCTTTTTCCAATGTATGTATTTCCCCATCTTTAAACGCCACTGTCGCGCTACCAGACAGTACCATGCCCAGATGCTCTACCTCACAAAATTCTGTGCCCGCTAAGGGGGAAACATCCACAGACCACTTCCATCCAGGCGCATAGGTAGCCCTGCCTATAGTTATATCCGATAAGCTTACAATCTCGAAACTTCCTTTATCAAACTTTCTGATTTCATCAGGATTATCAAATCTTTTTATGATGACATCAAGCAATTTATTCTCCTTCTTTTGAAATTTTTCTAAATCCTAGAATCTTTAGCGCTTGAATTGATTACCAAATTCAAATTCCTTTGGTGGTTCTATACCTTTTAGATGACGTACAAAATAATCCCACCTGCGGCGCATCCAGTATTCCCCAAGACCATGGCCCCTGTTTGGAAAAATGAGCATATCAAAATCCTTGTTAGCATCAATCAATGCTTTTGCCATTAATAGCGTATTATTTACAGGAACGTTTCCATCCAGTGAACCGTGTCCTAAAAGTAACTTGCCTTTTAAATTTTCTGCCAGGAGGTGATTCGCCTGGTTATCGTAAGTGGTAGTCCCATCCTCATTTTTAATTAGCATCCCTTGCCATTTTTCACCCCAATCATCCTCATAGGTGGCATTGTCATGGTTGCCNGAACCTGANACNGCNACTTTATAGAAATCAGGNTAACGNAGNATTCCACCCGTGGATGCAAAACCGCCNCCAGAACCNCCNTAAATACCNANGCGNTCAAGATCCATCCATGAATGNTGNGCNCCCAGTTGTTTGATTGCCTCAACCTGATCCGGNAGTCCATTNTCACCCATATTGCCATAGTATGCATCNTGAAAGGATTTTGAGCGCCCNGGTGTTCCCATTGCATCAACTTCAATAACGANAAANCCCAATTCAGCTACNGATTGTTTATCNCTNCNGGAAGNTCTGAAACTNCGGCTTCCTACACTNCCTGATTGAGGNCCAGGATAAAGTGGATTCAAAACNGGNTATTTCTTGTTTGGATTAAACTTAGTCGGCTTNTANAACAGNCCATAAATATCTGTNACACCATCCCGTGCNTTGGTCTTCACCTGGGTAGGNGNTTGCCATCCCGNNGCTAACAGTCGAGAAATATCAGCTTGCTCNAGTTTGACCAATTGGTTGCCATCCATGTCTCTCAATACGATGACAGGTGGCGTAACTGGNGTAGAATAACTNTCCACGAAATATTTGTATTTCGGAGAAAAAGTGACAGTATGATGGGCATATTCCGGTGTGAGCAATTTCAGGCCGGAACCGTCCATATTGATGCTGTAATAATGCCAGTAATAAGGATCTCCAGGCTCTTTTCCTCCCGCAGAGAAGTATATTTTTCGCTTTTTTTGATCTACGTATCGTACCTGCTGCACGGCCCATTCGCCTTTAGTAATGCGATTCTTGATTTTTCCTGTTTTTAAATCAATCAAATACAAATGNCCCCAGTTATCNCGCTCGGAAAACCAGATTACTTCATTGGTTTTTGATAAATAATGCCAGTTNGAGAAACCGTCACCCGATTCAAAATAGGTCTNTTGTACTTCCTTCATTACATCCCGTACTTCACCTGTTTTCGTGTTAGNCACACGNAGCTGCGCCTCTTTATGATCTCGAGAACTGGATACAAACGCCAGATGTTTNGNGTCNTTACTCCANCTCACATCCAGAAATGTACCGCCCCGNCCCGCAATATGATCATCACTCGTGCTNCGATGCTGATCGGGCGGCATATTTAACCGAACCATACTNGCATNTTTNACATTGATGACCACNCGNCTGATACGAAAAATGAGACTGTCNCCTGGAAGAGGGTATTTCCATTGNGANAGTTCTGGATGNCCNGACTTTGTGGAGACCATGTACATNTCCCCTGTANCNCGACTGTCGTGTTGAAAGGTGGCTATTTTTTTAGAATCTGGAGACCAGAGGACCACCGGNCCGGGCCCTTTGGTCCACCCNGCATTATTCGTCGCNTAACCGTAATCCTCAATNCCATCAAANGTGAGCTGCCGCTCTTTTTTNGTTTCNACATTGCGGACCCAAAGGTTATGGTCGCGAATAAAAGCTGCCAATTTTCCATTTGGCGATANCACTTGAGTACGCCCACGCCGGAAACTGGCCATNGGNGACATNTCAGCTGCNGCACCTTTTTTATTTTCTTTAGTGGTACAACNATAGTTTCGAAGGTTGCATGTATANGTTTTNTCTTTTACATCGAANGAAATNNCNCGACCTNTTTTTGCNTAGTTCAAATGATCTNAATGGAAGACCGNAGGCTNNATANGTAGTATCCTTATTAGAAAGNNCANTGGCAAGGCGCTCATGGTCAAAAGCGTGCTCGCGGGTCTTTGCTTTTGGGTCCACAATNATAAATTCNNCCCCATCNNCGGTNGTATTGCGGTACCACATNCGNCCGTCNTCCANCCAATTNGGNCTNACATTTGCATGNNANACNAGCGANCNCGTATTCGNACTTAAGAAACGTTCCGCNCTCTGATAATCTGCNAGNGTTACNGATTCCTGCGTGTANACNNNTGTTGAAAAGANTAGAAANATNAAAACNGNTATTGGATTACGCATATNANTTCTCCCATAATGGNGGTGAATATTCCAACTTCAGATGCCGATGAGGGCACCTGTAGATTGTGGTTAAATTCTTTTTAATCTCTANTAATAATTTATATTAGGGCTTAACACGGAAACGATATTAATAATTAATCAATTTGATCTAAATCAATTAACATTCTTGCAACAATTCCAGTCCAAATATAGGTCTTATGNNAACCGGCTTGGTAATCATCAGCACTATAGAATTCCCAGAAATTATGATCCACTTTCAACTGGTGGATTANATTATCCATTACTCTTTCTGCTAGTTCAACAGCTTCNTCCACATANCCATAGTCAAGTAAGCCTCTGAAAACAAGATACTGCCANTGGATCCATANAGGTCCATTCCAATATCCTATTGGATTGTAATANTCATCTTTTGCGGTCAAAGTGGGAATTCCGAAAGGTCTCCAGAATTCATTGGGATCCTTCATAGCCTTTAAAAGCTCATTTGCTTGTTTCTTTGTGGCCACACCCGCCCAAAGCGGGAGAAAACCGATGATCTCTTTAATCTTTAAATCATCCTTGTTCTTGAACGAGAAGTCTAAATCATTTTTGTCNACGTTATAGTAAAAGCCAGTTCTATTGTCCCAAAGATAACGATTAATCAATTTGCGTCTANTTTCTGAAATCAAATCCCATTCTTTTTCTTCATCATGGTATTGCAATTCTTGGGCCATGGAAGCAAGCGCCTTTGCTTCCATAACCATCATTGCATTTATATCTGGGCCTTCGAAATTAGATGGCCAGCCTACACGGTCCCATACAGCTACCTGCCCATCCCGAACACTCTCTAGCACCGCATGCGCACCCCATTCACTTAAGCCGTTTTCGTTAGAATCTCGTCTCGAACTATAATATTTATAGAACTTTTTCCCTGATGAGTATGCCTNCTCCAGAAACTTTTTATCACCAGTAATNTTAAAAATCTCGTAGTTCTGATAATTATACCAAGGAGCCGATGAGGTGAAATCCCCGTTGTGCGCAATCTGTTCATCAAGGTAGGGGCCNGTTCTGTAATTGATGTAACCGTTTGGCCATTGTCTTTCCATATAAACCCTTTGTGAATTCATTGCGCTTTCAGAATCCATGTATGCATAAGCCAACATGACTAGACTCTCGTGAAAAACCTGNCCGCCATATCCCCATCCCCATTTCGGCTCACGAGAAAAGACGTAGTAGTTATAGCTAGAAGNTCCTTCTGGAGGCATGATACACTGCCTGATCAATGAAAAAGCGTNCCAATAGAGATTTTCATAATCTTTNTTGGAAAAGTTCAATACTGGAATCTTTGAATATGTCTTTTCATTATCTCTAATAATATTCTCCAGATTAATTTCAACCATCTTTCTGCATTTAGTAAAAAGCTGATTATAACTTTCTTGTGCATCACCAATTCCACGCACGATTCTTATTGACTTTTTTTCACCAGGATTCAGAAATAAATCTTTCCCAAAAACAAGAAACTGCCCCACCGATTGATCAACGTTATCTTTTAAATCATTTATTTGATTTATAAATGATTTTTCACTCTCATAAACACCTTTCTCATGGGTCTGGTTATCAATGAAATAGATGCTTTTTAGGTTTTCTATTAAAGGGATATCATGGTTATTCATCCATGAGTCACGCTTATTAACAAATTCAAATCCAAAAGCCTGGGAATCAANCATTTGAATGTTATCGATTTGCCGATTACCATGACTGTAATAAGGGTATATTCCTAAATCAATTGCAGTATTGCCCTCGTTTATGATCTCGGTTTGAATAATTGTTAGAGAAGACGAATAAACGGCAAAGAAAACATTAACCCTTACATTTTGAAAAGGGTAATAATAAAACTTTACCATGTCGCTATATGTGGCAGTTATTACTGGTTCAGCGTAGAACTGGTAGAGTCTATTTCTGTAATCATCGTTTAATTTGAACGCCAGACCTAAACTTCCACCTTTCTCACTTTTGAAAATGACCGGATCTTGTGATCGGTACCATACCAAATGATAACCTTGATCAATTTTATATGCTGACCGGGAGAGAGGTGCCGCATATGTTGAAAAAATGGCGTCATTTTTATTACCATTAAGATTTGACAAATATTGTCCCTGAATGGTAGCGGTTAACAAAATCATAATCTTGGTAAATATTTTTACTCGGTTATTAATTATTGATCGAACACGGAATTTCATTTGAGCAACACCTTAACAGTTTCATTGACATACCTCGTTTTGTCTTTCTTAAAGCTTACAGCGAGTTTGTGAATGTTGCCTTTTCGATCTATTAATTTTGCGTTATCGACTCGATCAATTTTTCTATCTAACAAATACAGTTCAATGACCTCATTTGACCCGCTTTGACCTTGCAATTCTATAAGAAATTCCATTNCCTTGTATTCTGTGCTTAACAATCTGAATCCTTTAGATTTATATCCNGGTTTTGGATTTGGTACCAGTGGAATCACATCAATGCCACCAGAATGCTCAACATCAACAGTTGCATACTTTTTCAGTTCCAAATTGAGTTTGAGATGAGTCTGAANACTATTTGCATTGATTTGAGTTTTATATTCTTTCCCGTTCAATTTGACTGAATGAATCTTAGTCCCCGGAGGAAAAAAGGGGGAAAATGTCAATAATAATGGNCGTCTTCCCTTATGTGTAAATTGGTATGTAGTTCTTCCNNCAATNCTATTCATCTTAAAATCNAGGTTATGATTTCCGATCTTGATATGGTTAACTGTTAAGGAATCCCAATNAACCGGTAGACCTGGNGATAGTGAAACTTTATGNTCGAAAGCATTTGGTTCCATCCCCAGCATTCCNTCAAGNATAGGTTGNGAAACCATTGTTTGCGACCAGCNNTGGTGTCGACATACNCCAGANGGCTTGTACTCTAGNCCATTCAATACCTCCTCAATNAATCCTTTNGNCCAATATCGATAGACCAATAGATTATTCATCATATGCGTATATCCCTGATTGGAATTGCCATTTTTGTATTCTGCGAGAGCCGTCCATCCAGTAAAAAGAGGCCATACACTNCCNGTATGATATCCTCTAGGATTGAACAGTTCACTTTCTTCTAGCACAATTCGCACGCCCCAATCAGAAGANAAACCATTCTGGNCAAATTTTNCCAGCACAGGAGATGTTTTATTTTTTTCTATCTGGTTGAACAACAGNGGTATTGCCGCCAAGATTGTTACCTCCGGATTAAAACTNCCNTCNATATTCTTGCCATNATAGAAGAAATTGTCTTTTTCATTCCAATATTCCTCATTGATAATCTTTTTTACAATCTCATGTTCTTTCAAATACTCCAAAGACTGCTCTGTGTAACCTAGTGATGATGCTATATATGCAACTTCTTTNAGAGCCTCTGCCCAANATGAAGANAGGTAGAGAGTCGATCGTGATCCGAATAAACCACCTCCCTCAACCCAGCCATGGCCAACGTTAGTATTCTCTATGAGATGATCANTGTTTGTATCGGTCGAAAAACAAAAATCCACAGCTTTTTTTATGTATGGCCAACTCTTTCGAATAAATTTAAGATCTCCAGAATGTTTTAAATATCGTCCAGCCAGTACAATATACAGCGGAGTCGCATCAGCAGCGTCATAGTGGACTACCCCTGAAGTNGAAAGTTCATGNAAAATTTTTCCATTNANGTCCTGGTAATCCTGGAAGATTNTGAGTACCGACTTTACCTTTTCAAAATCACCATAATTCAAAAGTGCAAAAGCACTCCATTGNGCATCTCTACCAAAATACCAGGCATATCCGGGACGCCCATTTATTTGATGGTNACCATCCCAACCAGTGGCAGTTGTNGAATATCCAGCAACTAAAGACTGACCCAAACCAGGCGTATCAACATAAAAACGGTTTGCTCCGATAAGTGCCCATCTGTAACCTTCNTTCAGAACAGAATTTGGTGTTATAACCTGCGTATGCTCTGCNAAAAAACCTCTTGTAGATTCTANTGCTTCAATATGNATTGCTTGAGGATTAATNATNGCTGCCTTGTAATTTTTCTCTAACTCANCTAACCCTTCATTGGATGCCGTAATAATCATATCAAGGTTGTCATTCGCCTCTAGGTTGAATTCAAGTCCCCCTGATACGAGAAAGTTTTCTCCCTCTACTCCCATCAAAAGGGTATCCGANTTTATTACCTCATTGTAAGGACCTATCACGTGTTGATTTGGGCGACTATTAGAACCTAGGATTAGGCCAAATTCTTTATTTCCGCCTTTAATGATAAACGCGTTCATGCCCGGGTCCCAAGTATAGAACAAGTTCCCAGTCACTTCTTGGGAATACGGCCACATAAGACGCATATTCGATTTAAACCTGATAANCATCTTTGCGGAATAAACTCCACGGTATTCATAATGGATGACACCTGTTGGTTGATCAATCGAAGTAGTAACAATTTCTTTTAGGTATGCCCGTTTAAACTTGTACTGTCTCGTAATTGATTCAGGGCGAATTTCTAGTTCAGGATTCTGATTGTTTAGCCAATGTATACTATCGTTATCGGTAAATTGAATTCCCACCTCATAATCTCTGAGAGCCATCAATGGATGTGCCCAAATCTCTTCTATACCCCCTCTTTCCTTCCCCATAATAACCAATCGCTGTCCAGCAATATCCCAGAAATCTTCGGATGCATCTCGAGAATAAAGGGTAATTGATCCTGGGCTTTTATCCCATACTTTGGAAGATGGTATGTCAATAGAAGGCGTATCTTTTTCGAAATGTCGGATCAAGTTTGGCTGATAGTCCCAGTAGTATTTTTTCTCAAATTCTTTTCGTTCCGCTAGGTAATTAAAAATGTTTTCAAGAAATAAGCTCAGATGGTTTTTATGATAGTTTGATTCCGCCATATAGACATAGGCACCAACGGCTATTACTTTTCCCCTGCCGTATTCATATTCCACCATTAATTTTGAATTCTCTCTCAAGTGTATATAAGACCAATCAACAGCTATGACTTTCCCATTCTTTGGGAAACTGTCATCGAAGTATCCGTTTTGACGGCATAAAACGTCTTGATAAGGATTGTATATATTTGCACCTCCAAATAAACCATCGAAAACAGGGTGCTCTTTAAAAGCGTGTAACCCTATCTTACGTCCATAGCCACTGTCTCTTGCTTCAACATATCGTATTTGAGGGCTTTCAGTTTCAAGACCAAGATCCACGATATAAGGAAAAGCATCTTGGGTCAGTAGAATATTTCCCCCTTTTTGAACAAAGTCTTTCAAAGATGATAGAACTTGAGGTTCTGTAATTATATTTGGTGCGTGTGCAGTATCAACTCTGTGAAACCATAAAACATCTATACCATTCAAGATCTCTTTTGTTTTACCTAATTGGCCAAAAGTAAAAGTTTTTAACCTCAGATTATTATTTTGTTCGACGAATTCAATCGCAGCCTTTTTTTCATCTTCCAACTCCCCATTAATATCATTATAAATAAACCCCACCGTGATCTTTTGTTGCCAAGTAAAATTTTCGCACGATAAAAATAAAATTGCTCCGAAAAAGAGAAGGCAACCGATACCGGTTTTAAAAAAAATCCGCGGAATTATTTTATGTATAGTGATAGAAAGCATTAGAGAATCAACTATATCTTACTTTACGGAAAATTTATAAATGGTAGAGTAAGCATAGCTTTCCCCAGGGTATAAAATAGTAGAAGGAAAATCTTTTTGATTAGGTGAATCAGGGAAATGCTGAGTTTCTAAGCAGAACCCAAAATGTTTCTCATACACAATCCCATTTTTTCCCTTGATACTGCCATCAAGAAAATTTCCAGAATAAAATTGCACGCCTGGTTCAGTGGAATAAACTTCCATAATTCTACCGCTTGTTTCTTCATGAACTCTAGCAATAAGACTCATGTCATCCGGGTTTTTATTTATAATGTAACAATGGTCATATCCTCCATCCACCTTGTCAATTCTTGAACCTAGAATTTTCGGTAGAGTAAAATCCATTTCAGTTCCAATTAGATCGCGAATTTGCCCCGTAGGAATGAGATTTTTGTCAATGCCAACATAACTATTGGCATTGATCATAAGCTTATGGTTTAAAATGTTTTCTCTCCCAGCCGTCAAATTAAAGTAGCTATGATGAGTTAGATTCACCGGGCAGGCCTTGTCTGTTTCTGCAAAATAATCGATTATTAGTTGATCCTCATTTGTTAATCTGTAGGTCACTTTGACATTGAGGTTTCCTGGATACCCTTCCTCCATATCTTTGCTCAGGTAACTGAGATTAAGTCCTACTTCATTTTCTCCCACAAATGGTTCAGAATCCCAAACCACCTTATCAAATCCCCTATTGCCTCCATGAAGATGATTTTCTCCGTTATTGGCAGCTAGATGATATAAAACTCCTTTTAATTCAAACATTCCCTTAGCAATTCGGTTGGCATACCTTCCAATAAGGGATCCAAAGTATGGATGACCATCAAGATAATTTTGGAGGTTATCGAAGCCTAATACAACATCTTCAAAATTACCCATCTTGTCTGGCACTAGCATTGATGTCACAATCCCACCATAGTTGGTGATTTTGACCGTAAGACCATTATCATTTGTTAAAGTAAATAGATCAACACTAACGCCTTCATTCGTTTGACCAAATTTTTCTCGATCTATAAATAATCTGCTATCTCCTGTGTTCTGCTTTGATGATTCTCCAGAAAAACATATCATCAAAATAACCAACCCGATTATAGATATGGCGCCAATGTTTTTCTTTACAACCAAATTTATTTTTTCCATGATTTAAATACGCACTTACAAACGGGTCGTTATTTCCCAAATGATTGAGCTAATTGCAAATCCAATATATACAACGGACGCAATAACCATCATAGTGATCGCTGTAACTCCTGGTTTAACTGACTTGGGTAAGTATTTAAGGTTTAGGTAAAGAATTAAGGGAACGTAAATAGCCATTGTAAAACCGCCAACGTAGGCGGCATTAAAGATAAAACCAAGATCAGAAACACCCACTCTTTCCATAATGAAGGTAAGAAAACATCCCAAAACCATCCACCCGCCACAGAAAATCATGTACCACCAACCTACTTCCCGAGATCTGGCTTTTTTTATGTTCATGAAAATAATATCTGCAAATGTGCGGCTAACGCCATCAAGAATTACAAGTTGAGTTCCAAAAAGCGTTGCGAATCCCACAATTAGAAAAATAACTCTGCCAGGATCACCCCATACTTCCCCTAACACCACTGCTTCATCCCAAATTAACGTACCAGCCGCCGGGACAATCCCCCGGGGATGCAATACTGCTAAAGCGCCAAATATAAAAAGGATAATAGTTACAGAATTCAGTGCCCAGAAAAAGATGATCTGATCTTTTTTTACATAATTCCACCATTCCGAAAACCGACGGAGGTTTTCGGAATTTTCTTCAAAAAGAAAACCTTTGGATGGCATTGCTTCACCTTTACCGCGCAATGGATTGATCATTTTTGGTATTCGTGCGCCCATACCGATATTTTTATCGCGAAGATAAAAACTGTAAAAGAGGTTGTAAATACCCCCTGCACCTGCAAAAACGAGTGCACTGAATAGCACCTTAACTGAAATTCCCGGATCACGGTACCCAACATTTATTATCCCTTGACCCAAGGTATACCAAATGTCGGATGATCCTATAGCAATCGTCATGCTAATAAGCCCTACAGTAATAATGATAATGAGTGCTTCTACACTTCGCTCTACGGATTGATAAATGACATTTGGCCCAAACAAAATTAAAGCGGCAATAAGAAATGTTATGACCGTCCAAAAAGTGTCTGAACCATACCCGGCAGGCCCTACAATTAAAGCTTTCAATGCAAGGCCTGAAGCTCTACCCCAGCCAGGAGCTAAATTAGCAATTACAGTTAGAAAAAGGAAAAGTGGCCCAAATCCAAGCCATATGCGAGAAAATCCAGTGAATGCTGTCTCTCCTGTCGCAATCGTCCACCTGCCAATCTCAAGATTCACCCACAACTGAAGGAAAATACCCAGTATGGCGGCCCAAACCATACTGGCGCCAAATTCTGCAACAATGCTTGGCCAGATGATAATCTCTCCGGCACCAATGGAAAGGCCTACCAGTACGGCGCCTGGACCAGCAATTTTCCAGAATGACTGTGTGCGCTCTGGTAAATCCTTGATCTCAAAATCACTCATGCTTGGAAACCGGTTAATTCATAGTTGGTTTGGTCAAAAAGCCGCTTTTTATCAACGTAATCGATGTATAAATAATCACCACAATTACTAACCAGGTTAATATATATAGGGGTAATGACTTGACAATAAAGGCTGCAATCAATACCCCGAANATTCCNCTAATGGTGATNGCCAANGCCGCTTTTCGNTTATAGGTTTTTTCTTTCACATANCGNATNGATGCCGANGGNANNGCAAAAGCGGATGAAGCCATCATGATCGGNAAAGAAACAGCAGGTGACATNCCNAATACGTAGACNAGNGCCATNCTTGGNGCATACATGCCAACNCCTGAAGCTTGNAANGCCCCNAAAGCNACATTGACCAATACAGCAATCATAAGTTTGATGCCTTCTAAGCCTATCGCCGTACCAACGCCTAATTCCTTTATCCANCCCATTTGNCCCGATAACATAAGAAAAGCNGTAATCATTAAAGCTATACCCATAATNCGCTGAATAATTTTTTCAGATAATTTTGAAACGATGGTGGCACCAAAGGCACTGCCAATAGTCGCGGCCACTACCATAGTAAATAGCGTTATCTTTTCCACCTCAATAATTCTAATAAACACAAATGCTTCAATCATTACAGGAATGGTTACGGATACATTTAAAGTACCTGGGAGGACTTTATCCTGAATTTGTTTCAATCCTCTTAACAGCGCTGTAAGAGGTGCGAAACTTCCGATACCCAGCGTATCAAAAAAATTCGTAATGAAACCAATAACTGCTGTCGTCAAATAACTGGTTTGTTTTTCAAAACTATCTTTATAATTGATCAGATCTTTTAAATAAAAGGCTGAAAAAACCAGTGTAAGAATACTTAAAGATGTAATAAGTATTAATATCATGTATTAATCTTTCCAATCGAGTTTTTTTAATTCACCTCTTTCTTTCTTTTGCTTTTTTACCATCATTTCCACATCTTTTAATAACTGTTTCGCATCATAAATAATGCCATCTTTAATGGTATAGAG
>PBBH01000019.1 GCA_002716525.1 Fidelibacterota bacterium
CGGATTGACGGTTAGAACTTCAGTTCCGTTAGACGTTCCGGATAAACCGATATCTAAAGTATATACATTACCACTAATGGATATATCGGTGGGAGTCGCACTGGAAAGGGTGGCCGTACCTCCGCTAATGGAAAAGGCAAAGTCAGCAGCTTCTAAGGCGCCACTTCCGCCATTAGTGTTGTAAACGGCCTCAGGAAACGTCACTGCAATTTTCGCATTATCTGATTGCAGGGATACAGATGCGATTAAAGGTCCAGCCTTATCATTCAATGTTTTTGCTCCGGTCGTCTGGGACGATGGCATTGCATTGCCGGCAACATCATAAATGCTCGTAGCATCTACCGGTGTAATGGTGATCGTTTCTACACCGCTCGGTGTACCGGTAATAGTCAAGAAAAACCGAATAACGGTTTCTCCGCCGGCTAAGGCAGTGGCGCTGCCTTCAGCAACATTGTCATTTTGTTTGACGCTGCTAATGCTGACATCTGTGGCACTGCCGCTGTTTTGTGCAAAAGTCAACGTAAAGTCAGTCGCTTCTAAAGCTCCACTGCCGCCATCGGCATTATATACTGCTTCATTCATGGTCACATCGATATAACTATTATCACTAGCTATAGCACTAGAGGATATGTTTGG
Organism: Fidelibacterota bacterium; assembly: GCA_002716525.1. Classification (GTDB taxonomy): domain Bacteria; phylum Fidelibacterota; class Marinisomatia; order Marinisomatales; family TCS55; genus TCS55. The sequence continues at coordinate 637 of PBBH01000019.1, forward strand.
ATCGTTGTTCAAAACTACATCATCGACACCCCAGTGGTCATAATCGGCGCCAGAGTGCTTAACCTGCTGTATTTTATAAATAATGCTGGATGCGGCCAGATCACCCGTGAGATTAACTGTAACTGCTATCCAAGAGGTGCTTTTATAGGTTGCAATGTCATCGAAATCTGTATGCTTAGTAAAATTTGTACCGCCATCAGTGGAGTAATAAAGGGCAACATGCTCGGTATTATCCAATTCTTCACCGCCATTACTATCCGTACCATATATCATTTTCCAAGAAAGCACACCACTAGCAGAAGCAGAATTAGTAACCGGTAAAGTTACAAACCGTGTACCACCACCAGTAAAGTTGAGGGCAGTGCCAGTAAAATAACCGTCTGTACCGCTTCCGTTTCCAGTTTGCACACTGCCATTTGAAACAGTTAATTCAGAAGGAATTGAACCGCTGTTAAAGTCCCAGGTCTGTGACCAAAGTAAGGATCCTCCCATACCGATCCATGTAATAATAAATAGAAATTTTTTCATTGGATTAAACAAAAAACGCAGTCCAAGTATTTTTTCAAACTGATTATTTGGCATCTACGACCCCCTGACCCAAGCCATTCAGCTTAATTGGGACGTCATTTGAGCCCAAAAGTTCTGATTCGGAAGTATATCGTATAACCGCCTCGCCAGATGCTTTTACATTAAAAACGACTACAGCTATATCTCCAGTTCCACTCACTGTGATTTCCGGTCCCAGGTACGATACGTAAACGTCCAGGGTTCCATTATTGTCCTCATATATAAATATAGGACTTTGGGTACTGCTAAAAAAGCTGCCAGCTGTTACAGAAGTCACCGAAAGCTTGGTCGCATCATAATTGACCTGTGCATGTACACCCCCGACACCACTTACTTCAAGAGCAAATATATCCATGGTTGCACTTCCACCAACGGTTGCCTTAACCCGGCTTGGAGAAAATATAAGTGCGGGCGGTATAATCCCCTTTTCCTTATTGGCATCTAAATCAAAGGGATTGTCGTAGGAGGCATCATGAACCTCTATTCGACACCCCAACAGCACAAACAACAGCAGTAAAGATTGTGCTTTAATCCAGCGCAATGGAAAACCTCAATTGTGGTTGCATTAATTTTTCGTTATAAACAAAATCAAAGGCTGTTTTTTGTGGGGCTGCACTCGCCGCTTTTGGTTTTGGGAAAGACATATAGGCATGAACCATATTGGCCACCCACAAACCTGCCCCCACAACAATCAGGCTCTGAATTTCATCTTTGGCAGTGGTTTCATCCAGTTCTGCCTGTTTGGATAAGATCCTGAATTCTCGGGCCTCATCCGGGTTAGCAGCTTTCGTGTATTGATCAAAATAAAGGTCCATATCATCATAAGCTGTTTTATATCTTGTAAAGCTCATATACGCTAATATGCCTACAACAATTTCAGAACCCATCCATACATAACCCATGCCTGGATTATCCAAATATAACTGCCCTAAGCCAGGCAAAACTGCTGAACGGGTTAAAGCACCCATGCGTGTTTTCGCAGAGGGATCAAACACAGCCATCTCGCCGTCCCGCTTCCGCAAAAGTTCATTCGGGGGTGGCACGCCCATCATGTCCCAGGCTAAAATTTCAATTTCAGTAATAAACTCATCCACCTCACCTACATGTACTACATTTTTTTCCCGCTTAATTGAATCTGCAGCTACGTCAACCATGAAGGCATTAACCGTGAACATACTATCAACTTTTTCGACATTTCCATTGATCACAAACGCTACTTTAAGCAGTTGACCCAATTCTGAAGCACATTTTTGATCTGTACACTCGGCAGAAACAAACCCCTTCTGATCCATAACTTCTCTCATGCCTGCCTGATCATATAAAGTGACTTTCCCCGTTTGAATAACTTGAGCTGCAAACTCATTGGTCAGGGTTTGAGCTTCCAAAATAGTGATTTCATAAGGATATGTTCCTTTTTGAATAAAGTCCATGATAGCTACAATAGGCAATTCACTTTCGGTGGCTTCAGTAGACAATGTATCCTGCCCACTGGCTTCAGTAGACAAGGTATCCTGCCCACTCAGTGGAACACCCATGAGGACGCAGAACACCGTCAAATACAGTACTTTATGAATCATTTTAAACAGAATTGTTTCTCATCTTTATTAATATTGGCTCAATACCCTTGAGTCACTGCAGTAAAGATTGCTGAAGTTTATCAACTTTAATCGGATACTGCAATAAATTTGACCCATGCAAATTGGTGAACTAAATATCCAAATCCCAATTCTCCTTGCTCCCATGGCAGGTGTGACCGATTATCCTTTCCGTGTATTGTGTAAAGCACAAGGAGCAGGGGTAGTCTACTCAGAATTTGTTTCTGCCCACGGCATTATACGGGAAAATGCCAAAACATGGCAAATGATCAAATTCACTGATTTTGAGCGGCCCATCGGAATCCAGATCTTTGGAGATACGCCCGAGGTGATGAGCCGTGCAGCTAAAATGGTCGTGGATAAATTTTCCCCCGATATCCTGGATATCAATTATGGGTGCCCGGTACCAAAAGTAACTAAACGTGGAGCAGGATCGGCTGCCTTAAAAGATCTTTGCCTGATGGATGATATTACTGCAGCGGTGGTCGAAGCAGTGCCAGAAATACCCGTCACCGTAAAAATGCGTGCAGGATGGGATAGCACATCAATCGTAGTACCGGAAGTAGGCCAGCGCCTGGAAGCCATTGGCGTAAAGGCCATTGCCCTCCATCCGCGAACCACAAAACAAAGTTATAATGGTTCTGCAGACTGGTCATTGATTAAACAATTAAAAGAAGCAACTGCGGTACCAGTCATCGGCAATGGAGATATAAAAACACCGGATGATGTGATGCACATGTTTGAACAAACCAATTGTGACGCAGTGATGGTAGGCCGTAGCGCTCTGGGAAATCCATGGTTTTTCAAGGAGGCGACTGCTTTATATAAAGGAAAAACCGTTCCGCAGCCACCGACAATAAAAGAGAGAATTAGGGGATGCCGCCAGCATTTTGACCACATGATTGATTGGCATGGCGAACGGACTGCGACCAATATGATGCGTAAACATTTTGGGTGGTACATCCGCGGCTTTGCCGGTGCCGGTAACTATCGGAAAGCATTGGTTTCTGCACCTGACAGCGCAACCATGGTTTCTATTTTAAATTCGATTGTATGATCAAAATGATAAAAGACATNGTAATGGNAGTATTGCGTTACCATTGCTTGAATCATCCCTTTTTCCCCAATAAATTCCCGAGCTTTTTTTGACCCATTAAATTAATGAAACGAGGCCATCATGCGTAACGCGAAAGCGATTGTACCTAAACCAGTCAATGAACCGATTTTATCTTATGCTCCTGGTACCCCAGAGCGANCAGCNCTCAAAGCAAGGCTCAAAGAATTAAAATCCCAGGAAATAGAAGTCCCTTTAGTTATCGGCGGCCAAGAGATAAAAACAGGCGATATGGGAGAAATGCGAATTCCCCATGATCATCAGCATCTATTAGGCAGATACCACAAAGCAGGTGCAAAAGAAATAAAAATGGCCATTGAAGCCGCTATGGATGCCTGGCAGAGCTGGTCTAAAATGCCCTGGGAGGACCGTTTTTCCATATTCAAGAAAATGGCTTCTATACTGCAGCGGCATGATGATCAAACCATCAATGCNTCCACCATGCTTGGACAGAGTAAAAATGCATTCCAGGCNGAAGTTGATGCATCCTGCGAAATGATCGACTTTTTGAATTTTAACTGCTGGTACGCCCAGCAACTATACCGATACCAGCCNACTTATTCTCCTGATGGCATGTGGAACCGGATTGAGCATCGTCCACTCGAAGGATTTATATTTGCTGTNACACCCTTCAATTTCACTTCGATTGGCGGAAATNTGCCCGCTGCACCTGCTTTGATGGGNAATGTCGCATTGTGGAAACCTGCATCTAGCGCCGTGTACAGCGCATACTTTATGATGGAATTATTCCGAGAAGCGGGTGTCCCGGATGGAGTGATCAATTTTATTCCGGGTTCCGGACATGAAGTAGGGCCNACTGTTATGAAAGATCCAAACCTNGCTGGCGTTCATTTNACTGGNTCNACCNCTGTCTTCCAGGGTATGTGGTCAACTATTGGCGAAAATATTTCCAATTATAANTCCTACCCAAGGATTGTGGGCGAAACAGGCGGTAAAGATTTCTGTATTGCCCATGAATCATCAGATGTTGATGCGCTAGTCACAGCTATGGTTCGGGGCGCCTTTGAATACCAGGGGCAAAAGTGCTCTGCNCTCTCCCGCTGCTATATCCCTTCTAATATCTGGCCTGAACTAAAAGAAAAATATATCGCCCAGGTTGAGACGATTAAAATGGGAGATGTGGAAGATTTTTCAAACTTGGTCAATGCCGTAATCGACAGGGCTGCCTTTGACTCTATCAGTGCTTACATNGATGGNGCCAAAAAAGCAGANGATGCAGAAATCATTACCGGTGGTGATTATGATGACTCNAAAGGGTATTTTATCTCACCNACNACCATTGTAACCGATAATCCAAAATATACNACCATGTGCGAAGAAATTTTTGGACCGGTNCTTACAATTTATGTTTATGAGCCAAAAGATTGGCAATCTACACTCGAATTGGTAGACACCACTTCCCCTTACGCTTTGACCGGTTGCGTTTGGGGTCAGGATAAGAAAGCAACNAATGAAGCAACGGAAAANCTAACCCATGCTGCAGGTAATTTCTATATCAATGATAAGCCCACTGGCGCTGTCGTTGGTCAGCAACCATTTGGGGGCAGCCGCGCTTCTGGAACAAANGANAAGGCNGGTTCCATGTTTAANCTGGTTCGATGGGTTTCTCAGCGAACCATCAAAGAAACATTCGATCCGCCTAAGGATTATAAGTATCCTTTCATGGAAGAAGAATAGACCTCACAGCAGACTTTATTCATCACCATGCAAAAATCAGTCATGATTGCTTTAGGAGGCAATGCCCTGTCACCAAAAGGCGAGGCGGGCACCATTTATCAGCAATTCTCACATACGCGGGAAAGCCTGGACGCTATCATGCATTTTGTGAACCTCGAATATAACATTTGCCTCACCCATGGCAATGGTCCCCAGGTTGGAGATGAATTGTACCGCATGGAATTAACCTATAGCGATATTCCACCTCTGCCTTTAGGTGTATGTGTGGCCNAGACACAGGGCTCCATTGGATACATGNTGCAACAATCCCTGCAAAACGCTCTGAAAGAACATCAGATCGAGCGCGAAGTTGTCACTCTGATTACACAAACAATTGTGGATGCTGATGATCCATCAATTAAAAATCCTACTAAATTTATCGGACAGCGTTATACAAAGGCTGAAGCCGAAAATATGGCCCAAAACTTTGGATGGANCATCCGGGAACAAAATGAAGGTGAATGGCGCCAGGTTGTACCGAGCCCGCTTCCACAGTATATCGAACATGGTAAATCTATTCAGACGTTGGTGGATCATGGTATTATTGTGATTGCTTCAGGCGGTGGTGGTATCCCAGCCTACTGGAACAAAAATGGAAACCTGGAAGGTCTGGATGCTGTTGTAGATAAAGATTTATCTGCTGCACTTTTGGGCCGAGTGATTAAAGCTAGCGAATTATGGATCATTACGGATGTAGACAGCGTAAGTATTAACTATGGCAGTACGAATGAAAAAACCATTCATGAAATGACTACCGATGAAGCAAGTGCTTATCATGCAGAAGGTCATTTCCAATCAGGAACGATGGGCCCAAAAATTGAGGCAGCTTTATATTTTTTGAAATATCATGGAGATAAGGTTGTCATNACATCCATCGATGGAATNGCAGAAGCTATTGAAGGAAAAAACGGAACGTTGATACGGAATTGATCTATGAAAATTCATGAATTCCAGGGAAAGNATATTTTTAAGCACTATGGCATACCCATNCAGGATGGTTATGTGATTNANAATTTGGCTGACGCTTCANCAACNATTGAAAAAGTTCAGCAGGAATTCAATTCTAAGGCGGTGATGGTAAAGGCACAGATCCACGCTGGAGGTCGCGGAAAAGGCGGCGGTGTCAAATACTGCCCCACCACAAAAGATGCGCTTGAAAATGTAAGTAATATGCTTGGAATGAATTTGNTCACTCCCCAAACGGGAGCTGGAGGGCAAAAAGTCCGNAAAGTGTACATCACCGAAGCTCTGGACATCCAAAAAGAATATTATTGNGCCCTGACCTTAGACCGAGCAAAAACAAAAGACGTATTCATGGTTTCTTCTGAAGGCGGGGTTGAAATCGAAAAAGTGGCTGNAGAAACACCGGAAAAAATTATCAAGGTCTGGATCGATCCACTGATTGGCATGAAAATACCCCAAGCGCGCGAGCTGGCTATTGGNCTTGNNCTTGGNGGAGAGACCACTCAAAACAGCAATCACGATGTTCATGAAAATGTATCAATGCTATGTGGAAACAGATGCCTCACTGGTTGAAATTAATCCGCTGGTATTAACTGAAGACGATCGTGTGGTAGCTCTGGATGCAAAATTTAATTTTGACGATAANGCCCTTTACCGCCAACTGGATATTGCCGAACTCCANGATAAGCATGAAGAAGACCCAACTGAAATGGCAGCCAAGGAATATAATCTCAACTACATCAAATTAGATGGAAATGTGGGCTGTATGGTCAATGGCGCTGGNNTAGCGATGGCCACCATGGATATTATTAAACTGGCTGGTGGTGAACCAGCTAACTTTTTGGATGTNGGTGGTGCTGCCAGCGCTGAAACAGTNAAAAATGGATTTAAGATCATTCTTTCTGATGACCATGTAAAAGCCATTTTAATTAATATTTTTGGNGGCATTGTGCGCTGCGACCGAGTNGCCAATGGTGTAATCCAAGCTGTGAAAGAGCTAGGNTTAGAAGTCCCTGTTGTNGTCCGATTGGAAGGGACGAATGCACAAGCAGCCAAAACCATTTTATCNGAATCGGGTNTGGNCATCATCTCTGCAGGCAATATGCAGGATGCCGCCNCTAAGGTTGTTAATGCGGCCCTGGAAAATTAGGAAATGGTGAAATGTCAATTTTAGTCAATATGGATTCACGAGTCGTCGTTCAGGGCATTACCGGTTCGGAAGGAACTTTCCATTCCACACAAATGCTGGAATACGGCACAAATATTGTTGCTGGTGTTACCCCGGGAAAAGGCGGCCAGATGGCCCTAGATGATAGTATTCCCGTATACAATACGGTAAGAGAAGCATGCACACAAGAAAAAGCAACTGTTTCCATTATTTTTGTGCCNCCTTCTTTTGCCGCCGAAGCGATTATCGAAGCATCTGATGCCGGGATCGGATTGGTTGTATGCATNACCGAAGGTATTCCGGTACGAGATATGGTAAAGGCAAAACGNNTCATTGATCAAAACGGCACACAACTGGTAGGCCCCAATTGCCCTGGCATTATTACTGTAGGCGAATGCAAATTGGGTATCATGCCGGGATTTATCTGTCAACAAGGAAATATCGGAGTAGTTTCCAAATCAGGCACACTCACCTATGAAGCGATCGGGCAATTGAGTAATGTNGGGCTCGGCCAAACTACNGCAATCGGTATAGGCGGCGATCCAATTATCGGTACAACCATGACGGAAATTTTAAAATTATTTGAAAATGACCCACAAACACACGGTGTGGTAATGATTGGTGAAATCGGTGGTCAAATGGAAAATGAGGCTGCCCGTTGGGCCAAAGATAACATGCCCAAACCAGTGGTAGGCTTCATTGCCGGTCAAACAGCACCTCCCGGACGTCGCATGGGTCATGCCGGTGCTATTGTTTCCGGAGGTGATGATAATGCGGAAGCGAAAATGCGTATCTTGAAGGAATGCGGNATTATCGTCTGCGAATCGGTGGCAGAAATCGGNAAAAAAATGAAAAATGCACTTAATAANTAGATATTATTGAAAGGCTCGCACCAATGAAGCAATTCATTCTGGAGAATTGAATAAAATGGGTAACCGAACATTTGCAATGATTAAACCTGATGCAACCGGTCAAGGTTTTACAAAAAAAATCCTAGATCGTATCACGGCCGCTGGATTTATGGTTCTGGGCGCAAAATTGATCCGCATGACAAAATCCCAAGCTGAAGGGTTTTATACTGTGCATCGTGGAAAACCATTCTTTGAAGAATTGACTAATTTCATGTCCTCTGGACAAACGATGGTTCTTGCACTGGAAAANGAAAATGCGGTGGAAGCTTGGCGCGAAACGATTGGTANCACTGATCCTGAAAAAGCCGCAGAAGGCACCATCCGAAAAGATTTCGCAACTTCATTAAGTAAAAACGCTGTTCACGGTGCCGACAGTGATGAAAATGCAGAACTGGAAATCCATTTCTTTTTTAATGAAAGCGAATTAATTAACATTGAGTAACAGTTGCATCTTTCCCCTACTGCTTTTAATATTCTCTGGACAGGCATTCAACCCGCGATTGAAATGATAGACAAAAAAAAATATATTATTATTTTATCCCTATTAGTTTTGACCGGATGTAGTGAAAAAAATCCAACCGCAAACGTTGGCGATCGCGTAACTATTACTGCTGACAAACCAGGAGAAAACCAGGATCTCGATTTTATCTGGGAATGGACCAGGGTTCCAGATAATAGCCAAGTGGATAATTCAAAAATAATGAAGGATGAGACAAACGCGACTATCGAATTTATTCCCGACGTTGCCGGCTTATATAGTTTGGAAGTGTCTATTTTTCAATATAATGATGAAATTAGCACCCAGTCATTTTCGTATGAAGTTCTAGCAAATGAAATAGTAGAGAAAGACCAAGAAGATAAGATTAAAACGGAGACAACTGTAGAAGTTGAAGATGCAGTTGCTGAATTATTGGTTGAGAATAATGAACCAAAATGGTATGAATCGGAATCTGTCGCAGCGGCTGTAGAAGAAGCAAGTCAGACCACAGAAGTACCTGTGGTGGCACTAGAAGAACCAAAAGCGCCTCCCTCACCACCTTCGCCACCACCAGCCACCACCGCGAAGCCAAAAAAGAAAAAAGCGAAGCTCATCCGAGGGTCCTCCATTCCATATGATAAAGAAAGATTCACCATACAGGTTGCGTCAAAAAAAGAATTGGCCGATGCCAAGAAAGTTGTTGCTACATTAATTGATGCTGGATTTGATGCCTATATTCAAAAAGCGGTATTTAAAGAAACTAATGAAATTTGGTATCGTGTACGCGTTGGCAGCTATGATAACCGAGACACAGCAGTTGCCGTCGCTGAATCGTTGTCCAGCACGCGCCTGGAGCGAGCCTGGGTTGATTTCGTCCGTTATGAATACTAATTTAAAAATTGAAATAATTAAAAGAGGTAATTATGGAACCCATGAAATTATATTTTGATGTAAGGGATATTTTTCGTGCACCTCGCCTTGCCTTAAGCGGCAAAAAAATCTGGATTTTTCTCGTTGCCAATTTGATTGGATATGTTTGTTATTTTATTCTCAATTACATTGCCCTAGCACTTTCTGGAGTTTCCTTTGGCCAAACCTGGTCCACCCAAGGGCTTTATCCATGTTTATATCCTGTTGGTGGTCCTTGGTATGCCTGGCTGATCTTTTGGGTTGGTGTTTTGGATTGGTTTTTTGCCATTCACCTGGCTTGTACAGCCGTGTCCCGTGTTACATACAAACAATTGAAAGGGGATGAATTCTATTCCTCTGCAGATGCCTGGAAATATATCAAAAAGCATTGGCACCCTGTCATTTTCACTTCTGTATCTATGGCCCTTATCCTCTTTTTCTTTATTGCCATGGCAGCAATATTCGCACTGCTTGGAATGATACCCTATTTAGGAGACTTCTTATTCGTACTTCCTTATATTTTTTATCTTTTCGGTGCCATCTTTACCGTTTACACGGCAGCTGTATTTTTGATTTCTTTTATATATACACCAGCAATCGTTGGAACCATTGAAGAAGATACCATGGGTGCTGTTTTCAATAGTTACTCTATTACCTGGAGTCAACCCTGGCGGATTATTATTTATCATGCCATTTTATTACCCATTTCCATTTTTTCTCTGGCTGTTTTCAAATTTACAACGTTTTCCGGCATGAAACTTTTAGATGCCGTTTTTGGGAATGAAATACTTATGGGTCAAAAACTAGCTAATATTGTGGGCACAGCAGGTCAAACAGTCTGGCCGAAGGACCTGTTTTCATCCGTAGTGAATAACTGGTATAACTTAAATGACTTTTATTCCTATTACACACCCCCAGTACCTGGTAGTTTAAGCGGCACTGAATGTGTTGGAGCCTACATTGTTGGCCTATTTTTATTTCTAATTACCCTGACATTTCTTTCTTATTTCCTTTCTATCCTTTCCGTAGGTGAAACGCTCATGTTCACCATCTTTCGAAATAATTCAGATGAGGATAACATTTTACAGCGGACAGATGAAGAAGAGCTGGAAGCAGAAGAAGACACGGATAGCAACGAAGATTTTAGTTCCGAAGAAGAGTTAACGGTTGCATCTGAATCTCCAGATTCCGATGCAAATGACGAAACTTTGGGTTCCGGTTAATTCAGCCAATATTCTTTGCAAATTAATATCGTTGAATTAGCCTTGGTAAGCGGCAGAAATAAAGAATAAATTTCCAAGCTAGAATGAAGCTTTTTCGGTCAGATTTAGAGCAGAGAATATCCAATCAGTTTTTTGAAATTGCAGCAGAATCTTTGGATTTAGGCGATCTTCAATTGGCTGAAAGCCATTTAAAGTGCGTCATTACAGTAGACACGCTTTCTCATGGTTATCGAGTCCATGGAACGATTGAAGCAATGGCGCATGAAACATGCGATCGTTGTCTGGTAAGATTCAAAGGAAATTTTCAATCACTTTTGAATGTGATTCTTACCGATGACCAATCTCTGCTGAATGAAAAAAATGTTGATGTAATTCAGTTTACAGACACTGAAGAATTCATTGACTTAAGTTCTGTTATCCATGACCTGGTTTTGTTGGAAGAACCCTTAAAAAGGCTGTGCAAAAAGTCATGTAAAGGCTTATGTCCAGCCTGCGGAAAAAACTTAAATGAAACTACATGCACCTGTACTGTATCAGAATATCGTTCCCGCTGGGATGCATTAAAGAATTTAAATAATTAAAATATTTTGGAGTAAAAATGGCATTACCAAAACGTAAACAATCTAAAGCACGCGGCAGAAAAAGACGCACGCATTATAAAGCGGCAGGAGTTAGCATATCTGAATGTCCCCAATGCAGCCAGCCCAAAATACCTCATCGTGCTTGTCCGAATTGTGGCTATTACCGTGGGCGACCTATCTTATCGACGCAAGAATAATCTCTCCTATTTTATTATGGAAATATATTAGATGCCCTAGGGCAGCACATCTCTAAGGAAACCATAAGATGAGAGCAACCGTAACTGCAACCGCACGTTATTTACCTGAGCGGGTACTGACCAATGCAGATTTGGAAAAAATGGTCGACACCTCCGATGAATGGATCCGCAACCGTACCGGTATTGAAAAAAGGCATTTAGTCAGTGAAGGTGAAGTCACATCAGACATGTGCGCTCATATTGCTAATCGCTTACTGGAAAAATCCAAAAAGTCTGCTGGAGAAATTGATGTTATTTTAATCGCCACATGCACGCCAGACTTTCCAGTTGTTGCCACCGCTGCAATTGTACAAGATAAAATTGGAGCAAAAAATGCCTGGGGATTTGATATTGCTGCAGCCTGCAGCGGTTTTGTGTATGCCATGGAAACAGGTGCTAAAATGATTGAATCGGGCCGTTATAATAATGTGATGGTTATGGGCGCAGATACGATGAGTTCAATTATAGACTATTCCGATCGTAATACCTGCGTCATTTTTGGTGATGGCGGTGGTGGTGTTCTTTTAGAACCTACTGATACAGATGCAGGCGTTTTAGATTCGATCTTACATACGGATGGCAGTGGCAGCCAGTATTTAAAAGTACCGGCCGGTGGTAGCGTCCACCCTGCCTCAAAGGATACAATTGAGAAAAAAATGCACTACGTTTACCAGGATGGAAAAACGGTTTTCAAATTTGCGGTAAAAAAAATGGCCGACGTGAGTAAACAGATTTTAGATAAAAACGGATTTACAGGCAACGATATTAAACTGTTTATTCCTCACCAAGCGAACCGTAGAATTATTGACGCAGCAGCCAAGCGCTGCGGATTAAGTCCCGACCAGATTCTTGTTAATATCAATAAATACGGCAATACAACCGCAGGAACTATTCCGATCGCACTGGATGAAGCCGTAGAAACAAATCGATTAAACAATGGTGATTTATTATTACTGGCAGCATTTGGTGGCGGATTTACCTGGGGTAGCATGCTGATAAGATGGGGAGATACATAGTGCCTTTCGCATTCCTATGCCCGGGGCAAGCTTCCCAGAAAGTGGGCATGGGACTTGACTTATATCAAAAGACAGCTTTGGGCAAACAATATTTTGACCGCGCCAACGAAATCATGGGTGTGGATATCCAAGATATTATATTCAGCGGACCAGAAGACACACTGAAACAGACCCAGTATACCCAGCCGGCCATCTATATCGTTAGTGTGATCATTGGTGAATTACTTATGGAAAATGGTGTCCAACCTGCTTGTGCGGCCGGGCACAGCTTGGGAGAATATTCTGCACTGACGTTGGCAAAAGCATTTGATTTTGAAACTGGATTACGCTTAGTAAAAATCCGTGCGGAAGGAATGCAAATCTCCGGAAATCAACATCCAGGAACAATGGCAGCCGTTTTAGGACTGGATGATGATCAGATAATCAATATTTGCGAAGATTTTTCCGGTGGTATCGTGGTTGCAGCCAATTTTAATGCGGCTGGCCAGGTTGTGATCTCAGGTGAAACGGATGCAGTTCAAAGCGTAATGCACATTCTAAAAGAAGCGGGTGCTTTGAAAGTGGTCGAGTTGAATGTGAGTGGTGCGTTTCATTCGCCACTCATGAAGCCAGCGAAAGATTCCCTTACCAAAGCGCTTGAATCCACAATAATTAACCATAGTGAAATTCCGGTCTATGCTAATGTGTCTACCGCACCTGTTTCCAGCGCCGATGAGATCCGCCAGGCTTTGATTGATCAGCTAGAAAATCCTGTGCGCTGGCATGAATCGATTACCCGATTAATAAAAGACGGTGTCACTTCAGCGCTGGAAGTAGGCCCTGGAAAGGTGCTGCAAGGGTTGTCTCGACGCATTGACCGTTCTTTCAATATCAGTGGTGTGGAATCTCTTGAACAAATATTAAATTTCAACCATGTTTGATCTATCAAATAAGGTTGCTGTTGTTACGGGTGCTTCCAGGGGCATTGGCAAATCTATAGCGAAAGCCTATGCTCGGACCAACGCCCATGTGGTCTGCGTCAGTCGAACGGAGAAAGCGCTTACAGCTGTAGTCGAAGAGATTAAAAAAGAAAATGGATCCGCTTCTGTATCTGCCTGTGATGTTTCCGATCCTGAAACATTTAACAACCTAATCAAAGATACCGGTGTCACCCATGGGTCAGTCGATATTTTAATCAATAATGCCGGTATTACTCGAGACAGATTAATTATGCGCATGTCGGAAGATGATTGGAACACAGTAATCGATACTAATTTGAAGGGCGCATTTAATGGTATTAAGGCTGTCACCCGTATTATGATGAAACAGCGTTTTGGCCGTATTATTAACATATCATCCATTGTTGGCCTTGTGGGCAATGCAGGACAAGCCAACTATGCTAGCGCCAAAGCCGGTCTGATTGGACTAACCAAAGCAACTGCAAAAGAACTGGCATCCCGAAATATTACTGTCAATTGCATCGCACCAGGTTATATTGCAACGGACATGACTAATCAAATGGATGATCAAACCAAAGATTCATTAATTTCACAAATTCCATTGGGACACATTGGAAGTCCCGATGATATTGCCGCTACGGCCCTTTTCTTAGCTTCAGATGAAGCGGGATACATTACCGGGCAAACCATAACAGTAGATGGCGGCATGGTCATGATTTAACTAAGGAGGAAACTATGTCCACACTCGATAAGGTGAAGGAAGTCATTATCGATAAACTGGGTGTTGAAGAAGATAAAATCGTACCTGAAGCATCTTTTGTAGATGACCTTGGTGCGGATTCATTAGATACGGTAGAATTGATTATGCAGCTCGAAGAGGAATTCGGAATTGAAATCCCCGATGAGGAAGCAGAGAAAATGACTACCGTAAAGTCTGTTGTCGATTATATCGAAGCAAATCAATAATATAATTATGAAAAAACGTCGTGCGGTAATTACAGGTATCGGCGTTTTGGCTCCAAATGGGAATTCGCTTGTCGAATACTGGGATGCCTTAATTGCCGGTAAAAGCGGTATTGCTCCCATTCAGAGTTTCGATGCGGAAAACCTAAGTGTCCGTATTGCCGGCGAACTTTCTGGTTTTAACCCGGAAGATCATCTGGATCGAAAAGAGATACGGAAACTGGACCCCTTTTCAATCTATGCTTTAGTCACTTCTCAAGAAGCCATTTCCCACTCTGGCTTAGATCAATCGGATGTGAATAAGGAACGAGTCAGTGTCATTATTGGCTCAGGTGTTGGCGGTATCCAAACCCTGGAAAATCAGCACGGCATATTTTCCAACCGTGGTCAGCGGCGAGTGTCCCCATACTTTGTTCCCAAAATGATTACCAATATCGCAGCGGGCCAAATTGCAATTCATCATGGATTTCAAGGCCCGAACCATACGGTGGTATCGGCCTGCGCTTCCGGTACCGATGCTATCGGCTCTGCAACCCGAACCATTCAATATGGAGATGCAGATGTGGTGGTCACCGGTGGTGTTGAAGCCAGCATTACGGGCTTATGCATTGCGGGGTTTGCCAATATGAGGGCACTTTCAACTCGCAATGATGATCCTACTGGAGCCAGTCGGCCTTTCGATGCGGATCGGGATGGATTTGTTTTAGGCGAAGGTGCTGCTAGCATTATTTTAGAAGAGGCAGAACATGCTCGCACCCGCGGCGCTAGCATTTTGGCTGAAGTGGCCGGATACGGTTCCACCGATGATGCTTTTCACATCACCCAGCCATCAAAAGGCGGCAAGGGTGCCATTGCGGCCATGCAGCATGCTCTAAACGATGCACAGCTTGAGGTTGAAGATGTAGATTATATTAATGCCCATGGCACCTCTACACCCTTTAACGATAAAACTGAATCAGCCGCTATTACGACCTTATTTGGTGAACATGCCAAAAAAGTCAAGGTAAGTTCAACCAAATCCATGATTGGACACTCTCTGGGTGCCAGTGGTGCCTTGGAAGCTGCAGCCTGTGTCCAGGCCATTTCCCATAATATACTCCCACCTACCATTAACTATAACACACCAGATCCGGAATGCACACTGGACTATGTCCCTAATACCGCCCAAGAAGCGGAAGTAAACGTTGCAATGTCCAATTCGTTTGGATTCGGTGGCCACAATGGGGTAATTGTACTCAAACGGTGGGTTGAATAGCGCGTGCCTTTATTTGATTTTTTATTCAAATCATCTCAATCCAATCCTTTTGCCGCATTAGAAAAAATATGTAAGTACCGATTTAAAAATCGCCAATACCTAATCCAGGCATTTACCCACCGGTCTATTTCAAACCAGCCACGGCAAAACTATGAGCGACTGGAGTTTTTAGGGGATGCGGTTATTGATATTGTAGTCAGTCGGGAACTCATGCGAGAATTCCCGGAAGGTGATGAGGGTATTTTAACCCAAAAGCGTTCGGCACTTGTTCAAAAAACATTTCTGGCCACCATGGGTCAACTACTCAAACTCTTAGACTTTGTCCAGATCGAATCAACGGTGGATCTAAAAGAAGAAAAAATTGCCGTGAAGCAATCGGCCAATCTATTTGAGGCGCTCATTGGTGCGATCTATCTAGACGGCGGTATCGAGCCGGCAAAGCAACTGATTTTAAATTCTATTTGGACTCATCGACATGAAGCTTGGAAATCCGTTAATTATAAAGGGCAATTAATTGAACTATGCCATATGAAGCAGATAGACAATCCTAAATTTTTAGTATCCAATGTATCTGGGCCAGATCATCAGAAACTATTCGAAGTGCATGTTAAAATTGGAGATGAAATCTTTCCAAGTGGGATTGGTACGAATAAAAAATCAGCGGAAAAGCACGCAGCACAGCATGCCATGGAAGTGCTGCAAGATTAATCTTCTATTTTATTGATCTTGTCTCGAATACGGGCAGCCATTTCATATTC